>JAILFH010000049.1 GCA_024697645.1 Prevotella sp. | reverse complement strand
ACCTAACACGAAACCTAACATGTCAACTTGGAACAGTTGTAAGACTCCATCCAGCCGAATTTCAAAATTCGGCTGAACAAAATGGTAGGTCTTACGGTAGGTCTTATGTTACCTTTTTGTTAGGTCTTATGTTAGGTCTTTTATCACCTATTTTGCTCCTAAATCACTCAAAATAAAGCATTTAAGTTATTTCAATGTTAGGTCTTGAGGAAATTACGAAGATTCTTTTTTCACGACCTGCGTTTTAACATCGCGATATCTATACTTTTGGCCTCCAATATCTATGATATTGCACCTCGAAACCATAGGTTTCAGAAACCAGTACAATTTACCATGACTCGCCCCTCTGATGGAGGGGATGGGGTGGCCTCTTCTTCTTCACTCCCCTCCCACTAGGGGAGGGGCTGGGGGTGGGGTCAATAATTCCGCCACTTATCATGTGAAGTACGATTTTTCTTGGGCATAAAATAAATATTCTTAGATTACGTTTGTATTTATAAAGGCCCAAACAATATGGAACAAAAGTTCAGTAATAATAGCATAGACATACGAACGCTAAAAGAGTTCTGCGAGCGAGAGGGCGAAATGGTTACTTATCGTAAAGGTGAGCAACTAGAGCGCGAGGGTGAGCCAGCAAAGTGGTTCGCTTTCGTAGAGAACGGTTGCTTCAAATACGTGACACGAGGCATCAGCGATGGGCGCAATCACCTTACTTGGTTCTCTTTTGAGGGCGAGTTCGTGGCCGACTATCCATGTGTGTTATCTGGCAAGCCGTCTTTAGCTACGATTGAGGCGATGATGCCCTGCCGTGTCTGGAGGGTCAGCGGTGAGGAACTGCTTCAGTTCTTCCGTCGAGACATTAAGAGCATGGAACTGCGCGCCGTCATAGGCGAACACATGCTTAACCAATTCAAGGCACGCTATCAGGACTTCCATCGTGCCACACCCCATGAACGTTACAACCAGTTGCTCAGTCGTTGCCCCGGCATCGTAGATATGCTCGACTTGCAAGACATTGCCTCGTTCCTCAACGTCCATCCCAACACCATCAGCAAGATACGCCGCAACATCACGTTTGATGACCGGAAATAATCAAAAGTAGATAAAACTCTCAACCTAAGTTGAGACTTTCACCCTCGGCACCAACTTTTCGCGTTCGCCGATGGTTTCTATGTGTGCCTTTTTGTAACTTTGCGGTCAAAGAATCATCAAAAAAAACAGAGAGAATGATGAAGAATTTATTTGTTACTATAGTATTTACAGTAGTTTCGTTGACTACATCTGCCAAAGACAATTTCAAGATGACAGGTAGAATTGACGGTGCAGGCAACGATTCGCTTTGCATTGAATATGTCATTCTGCAACCGCAAAAAGAAATTGTCACACATAAGGTGGCTGTCAAGAATGGCGAGTTTTCGTTTTCAGCGAAACTTCGCGAGGCCTATTACGGAACGATGTTTCTTAAGTCAAATCCCCAAGAGACTATTTCTACATATTTTGTACCCGACGAAGAGGCTGTTTTCAGTGGCAGATTGAATGAGGTAGAAGAGCATTGGAGTGGCACTACTTTTTATCAGCAATACGGGCGAATAATTGATGTTCAGCGTCCTTTTAACGTGGAATTTGCTGCTGCCAGAAATGAACCAGATAGCATAAGAAGCCTCAAGAACCGCGATATCAATAGTCGTAAAGATCCCCAATACATGAAATATATCGAAAATCATCCTGACGAGGACGCAACTGCAACTCTGGTGGTCTATGTGGGTTACGACCAAGTGCTAACTGCTATCAGCAAACTTACTCCAGAGGTTAGAAAAGGCAGAATGAAAACTGAATTGGACAAAATTGAAGAAATGTTTACGCAGGTTATGAAAGGTGTAGCAGCACGTAAGGCTGTTAAAAACGACACTATAACAATAGGTGGGCAAGTGCCAGAACTCGGACTGAAAGACCTTGATGGTAATGTGCTGGAGTTGAAATCCCTGCGTGGGAAATATGTTGTGCTTGACTTCTGGGGTTCTTGGTGTACATGGTGCATTAAGGGTTTCCCCAAACTGAAGGAATACTATGCGAAATACAAGGATAGACTGGAGATTGTGGGCATTGATTGTAACGACACCGCCGAGAAATGGACTGCTGCGGTCAAGAAGCACAAGGTGCCTTGGTTGCACGTAAGGAGTGAGGATGGAATCGCTGAGCAGAAATTCCGAGTGCAGGGATATCCCTATAAAGTGCTGATCTCGCCAGAGGGAGTGGTACTAAATGCATACCTTGGAGAAACAGAAGAATTCTATCAATACTTAGATTCAACTCTCGAACAATGAACAAGAAAACCATCATCACCGCACTGCTCGCCCTTGTATCGTTAGGTGCTAGCGCACAACTTGAGAGTGTGAAGGAACTCTCAATGAAGTCCGAGTATTTCAACCACGAGCGGCAAGTGCTCATCTATACGCCTGAGGGCTATCAGCAGTATGACCAGACCTACTATGATGTCATCTACGTATTCGACGCACAAGACCGAACGATGTTTGACCTCGTTCACTGTCTGCTCAATATTGCCTGCAAGCCCGACCCTGACGGTGGTAGGAGCATGAACTTTATCATTGTAGGCATCTGCTCGCCAACTCATTGGGATATCAATTACTTCCGCAACAACGACTATCTCCCCATGCCCCTGCATGGCAACAATGGGCTGTTCAAGGAAGGATATTATTACGGAAACTCGCCTGACCTGAAGAAATTCGTCAAGAACGAACTGATGCCATATATGAAGCAGAATTATCGCACGTCGGGACGCACTCTCGGCATCGGTCATTCGCTGAGCGCATCGTTCGTGCTCGACTGCATGATTACCGACGACCTTTTCGACGACTACATTGCCGTTTCGCCCAACTGCTGTTATGACGAATTCCGTTTGGCTACGGACATTGAGGGTTATCAGTTCAAGAACCGCAAGACTCCCCGTTTCATCTATGCGTCAATGGCGAGAGAAATAGAAAAGGAGCCTGATTATTGGGGCGATGAGTGGAAAACAGGATGGGAGCGTGTTAGCAAAATCCTCAAAGACAAGTCGCACTTAAACGAAAACACCGTCACCTCCGTACACACCTTCCCCGACTATGACCATTACGACAGTTTCATGCCCAGTGTGACTGCGGCCCTGAATGACTACATTATGTTTGGTGCCAAGAACTTGGTGGGATATTTTGGAGAGGAGACTTATCCCGTTCATATTGAGCTTCGTGGCAAGAACCTACCTAACGATATCTACATCACAGGCAACCAAGACGCGCTGGGCAACTGGGAGGCGAAAGGCATCAAGATGAACCTTGTCAACGACAGCATTGCCGCCATCGATCTCCGTCTGCATCTGCCCGCCCAGTTCAAGTTTACCCGGGGCAGTTGGGAGCGCGAGGCTATAATTAGAAATGCTGATGCGGGCAACCATATCATACACGACAACGAACATACCTCTCGCATATATCGCCTGTGGGAGAGAAATCCTTGGATGGGTGAGGAACAATAACAATTAACCATCAATCTCAATGAACAAGTTCTCTCAGCATTCGCTGCAACATAATTCCACAATAAAACGGTCACGGTCACAGCTGTGACCATGTGACCATTTCGCCCTTCAGAAAAGAACACCATTGTTATAATTACATAATAATCAATATCTTATAAAACATTTCAACTAATTATTTACCTCTACGTGGTAATGGTCACAACTGTGACCGTGTGACCATTTGCTGTCTTTTTTCCTTAACCCTGCCATAGGTTGAATGCCTTTGGGGGTACCTCATTCCTAACCCTGGCAGACGTTGAATGATTCATGATTCAGTAAATGGTAACGGTAACAGCTGTTACCATGTCCGCACTCACTATAAATCAATCACTTATAATAAAAACACCCTTTCCCTGTTACCTTTTGTATGGTTTTGGAGGGCATTATCATAGGTCTTACGGGGGTAATAACATAAGGAATAAGGGATAAAAGTGCCGCTTTTCCATCGTTTGCCTATACCCAAACAATCGTGCGCCTATACGCAAACGGTTGTTCGCCTATAGGCAAATTGAAACGTGTTTTAGAAATCCTGTATTTTCAATGTTAGGTCTTGAGGAAAAAGCAAAATTTCTAAAAATATGAATTGTTGCGTTTTTTTTGTTCCTTTTTTGTAATTTTGTAACCTCTATATCGTTATTATGATAACGACAAAAAAGATTATGAACAAGAAAACTATCATTACTTCACTTCTCGCCCTCGTCGCATTGGCAGGGCAGGCTCAGACAAAGACAGCAACTGTCACTGGTTATTCTCCCGCACTGAAAGACGGCACGTTGGTGTTTGCCAGTACTGGTAGTAGTGCAACTGTCGTAGATACTGTTCAAAGCGGACGGTTCGCCTATACTCTGCCCGTTGAGGGATTCACCGAGAGCAGCCTCTCTTTCATTGGCGAAGGCTGTCCCAATATGTACTTGGAAATCTTTCTGAAACCAGGCGTAACTGTGAAAGTGACGGGTACTGACCTTTTCGTCCCCTTATGGAAGGTGGAGAGCCCGATACCTGAACAGCTAACACAAGACCGTATAACAGAGCATTGCTGCGACGTGCTGAAAGAAAGAATGCAGATGGACTTGACTAATGCGTCTCGGGAGAAAAAAGATTCCGTTATGATAAAATGGATGAAACAGCAGATGGACATCTTACCCTCACTGCCTGTAGATGCTGCTACAATCCGTACACTATGGCTCATATCCGAAACGGCAATGAGAAGGAAAGACTTCCCACACATGGAACAGTTGAAAGAGGTGGAAAAATCTATCTCAGCCCGTGCACCAAAAGGATTTGAAGACCGGTTGGCAGAGATACATTCCTATGTCTTTGCGAAGGATGAGCAGCAGATAGCCGGGGAATTGGCCAGCCATGAGAGCGTGTTCTTCAAGAGATACGATGACGTGGCCCCAGAGGACATCCTCCAGACCATCCTCGACAATTATAAGGGCAAGGCCGTGCTCATCGACATGTGGGCCACATGGTGTGGGCCCTGTCGGGCTGGGCACAAGGCTATGGCACCTATTAAGAATGACCTTAAGGACAAGAACATCCAGTTTGTCTATATCACCTCGCCCTCGTCGCCTCCAACCACTTGGCAGGAAATGATCAAGGATATTGACGGTGATCATTATTACCTAACGGAGGAACAAAACCACTACATCCTCAATCACTTCGAGTCAGAAGGCATCCCCACATACGCCATCTACAACACCAAGGGCGAACAGACCTACAAAAGCATCGGTTTCCCTGGCTTAGACACCATTAAGAATGAAATAGATAAAGCGCAGAAATAAGCATTGATACACTTTTGGGGGTAATAAACTACGTATAATAAAGAAAATACGCAGAATGTTTTGTCAGTTCAGAAATTTGTTGTACCTTTGCACCGCTTTTTCGACGTAACCGATGGAAGGAAGAAGAGTTGCCTGTCTATGTTGCGCGAAACTTATTAAGAATCAAACGATTTCAAAACAATGGATTTAATTAAAGTTGCTGAAGAAGCATTTGCAACCGGTAAGCAGCACCCCGATTTCAAGGCAGGTGACACAGTAACCGTTGCTTACAAGATCATCGAGGGTAACAAGGAGCGTATCCAGCTCTACCGCGGTGTCGTTATTAAGATTTGCGGTCATGGTGAGAAGAAGCGTTTCACTGTGCGCAAGATGTCAGGAACTGTTGGTGTAGAGCGTATCTTCCCCATCGAGAGTCCGAACATCGAGAGCATTGAGGTGAACAAGGTAGGTAAGGTACGTCGTGCCAAGCTGTACTACCTGCGCAAGCTCACTGGTAAGAAGGCTCGTATTGCTGAGAAGCGTACTCCGATTGCCGCAGAGAAAAAGGACTAATCCTTTTGAAGAGAGAAATAAAAAAGAGACTCGAATGAGTCTCTTTTTTTGTGGCTTTATTTTAGGATGATGTTTCCTTTGTTGTCGATGCGTGCCATGCTTTGTGGAACATCAGCATCACTGAGCATCTTCATCTGTCGCGGCACAGCAT
>JAILFH010000047.1 GCA_024697645.1 Prevotella sp. | reverse complement strand
AACTTATTTTACTTAGTAAATTAACTTATTTTACTCGATAAATTAACTTAATTTACTCATCAAATTAACTTAATTTACTTTTCAATTCAATTTGTATTACTAAACAAACTAACTTAATTTATTTCTCTACCTCATTGCTCCACACTCACCAAAGCATTGCTCCACACTCACCAAAGCATTGCTCCAGCCTCACTAACTCATTGCTTTATCATCACTTCTACGATCAGTTATTCGTCTAAGGAGTAGGGGAATTTAAGGAAGTCGGAGTCTAAAGACTCCTCTGATTACAGTCTGTAATAAGTGTTTTCTGCAGTTATTGTTTTTCGCGCGGAGCCACAGAGTATTGTCAGAGTTATCTCTAGATTATTGTAATAGTTTTTCTTTGATTCAGAGAAATGTGGCGACGACTATGAATTTTTATTCTCATTTTTCTTTCTTTTCCCACTTTTTTTATAACTTTGTACCCGACTAAGCCAGCCGACTATGTTGGCAGGGCAAGTCAAAACATCGATGGAACGAAGTCATGGCTTCCATGTAGGGACGCGGCGTGCCGCGTAATCTGCAACTGCAATGACCGATGGCTGTTGCACTAAAGCCTGACTTCAAAAGGACGTTTTCGAACGTTATCTTCAACCGACTAAACTTCGCAAAGACTAGACCCAAGAAGATTTCGCAACGAAGCGTCCACGTATGGCGTATTATATTTCCTTTATTATACCCATTGGCGTGGGCTGGCTGAGTTGCTTATCCTTGGGAATGGCAATACGAAGGTCAGTCGGTTGTATAAGTGGCGAAAGATTCTCCCACGTCTTTTTTGTTTCCATAGCCTAACTTGATTACTCCCCCACCAAACAGGAAGAGATGTCTCAAACAGACATGATTATTAAAGATTGTAATACTTTTTATCAACATATGAATAGGATTATCTTTTTATTAGCATTAATCACATACCCAGTAATTTGTATCTGGGCCAATCCAATTGACAAGGCTGAGGCCCGGCTGCTTGCCAAGGAGTGTGTGGGCATCGACGACACATCGGACGACAACGTGCCTATAGCACCTTATTACGTATTCTCGCGCGGAGCCGACAAGGGTTTCGTCATCGTGAGCGGCGACGACACTACGGCTCCGATCCTAGGCTACACCGAGCAGGGAGACTTCGTCTGGGACGAGTTACCTGATCAGCTGCAGCAGATGCTGAAGGCCTGGGGACAGGCCATCGGCGAGACGCAGAAGGCCCCGCGGCGCGTAGGCCCGCGGCGCAGCGTGAGCGAACGCCTGGAGTCGGCACGCCGGGGAGTGGAGAGCTTCAAGGAGAAGTGGGAGGACGTGGCCGTAATGTGCCAGACCCACTGGCACCAGAGCTCGCCCTACAATGATCTCTGCCCAATGAACAAAGAGGGTACGAAGCGTGCCACGACAGGATGCATGGCAACAGCTGCCTCGCAGATTATCTACTATTTCCGCAAGGATAACCCAGCAGAACTGCAGTACGACACACCTACCTATTCGTATGGTTTCCCTGTGGTGGAATCGCTTCCGAAGGGCACGCCCGTGGAGTACGACCAGATGTGCTTGAGCGGTATGGGAACAGCAAAGCAGAACCATGCTGTGGCCGTGCTGATGTATGCCATCGGCACTAGTAGTTATCAGACTTATGGTGTATCGACAGGTGGTCAGCCCGACGATTGTGGCAAGGCTATGGCAAGGCAGTTCCTACTCAACAATGACTATCGTGCCAAGTGGAATTACACACAACAGCAGTGGGAGAACCTGATCTACAAGAGTCTGAAGGCGGGTAGCCCGATGCTTTACGGTGCTACGGCTAAGGACAAATCGGGGAGCCACGCCGTGGTGCTCGACGGCTATCAGGCCAAGACGGGACTCTATCATTTCAACTTCGGATGGGGTGGCTCGGGTGACGGCTGGTACACCGTGGACGACGAGAACGGTATGAACGGATACCCCTATGACCAACGCGGATGCATGAATTTCCGTCCGTGCAAGCCGAATCTAGAGGCGAAAATGGTTTTGCCAGAGATTATTATCCACAAAAAGAATGAGATTCGTGTAAAAGTTGTAAATAATGGAACTTTACCTTACAAAGGCATTAAGTTTTGGGTAAACTCTGAAAGGGAACTGCCTAAAGAATCAACAATAGAGAATACAGATTTAGTTATTCCAGTTGATAGCACTAAAGAATTTGTATTCACTTATCGTCCTGCATCAGAAAGACGAAGATATTTGTTTGTTACAGATTCAAATAATAATATTTTAGATTCATGTACAATTTTCAAAGACTCATTCGTTGGAGAAGATGTTATAGATTCTTTAAATATAGATGTCACTGAACTATATTTCACCAATGCAGGGTTTGACGAGGATTTGACCTTCCAAACAGATGGCACAACCAAACCTGCAATTAGTACTAATACTTCTATAAGTGAGCGAAGTTGGGCATATATTGCTACTGATAGTACGATTTATGCAAAACCGAAAGAATCATCTCCATGGAGTCGTCCTGATGGGCGCAAATTAGAGGCAGTTAATGGTTTTATCGGTCAGGTGAAGGGATGGGAAAATGTGAACAACCTTGCCTTCCCGAAGTGTGAGTGGGTGTATTTCGGCTCTTTGCCTTATAATCTGACTCCACGGTTAGTACCAATCGGCGACGATGGTAGTACCTATCTGGCAGTTCCCTCTCGCCCCGCTATTGCCAGCAGTGAGGACAATGTGGGATTTGCTTACTTCCGTGCTGGTTGGGGAGGGCGTGCTGTTTACAAGCAAACTGTAAAGTTGCCATGTGCCAAGTATCGTCTGGAGTACTATTCCATCAACATCAACCCAACAGCTACAAATGGTAAAAATCTGACAAAGTTGACTTGCCGTCATGAAGTCTTGGAGAATGAAACCAGTTTTACCGACACTGTTTGGACAAAGCACGAGATAGAGTTTATCCCGATTACAGATTTTACTATTGAGTTCGGCTTCGAGGCGAACGGTGGTGCTGGCTCAAATCCTATCCTCTGTATCGATGATATAAAGTTGATAAAAATTTCCGAAGTAAATGAAATTGCAATTTTATTGGACGACTGCAACTTCTACCTTGAACAACTCAATAGCATTGAGGATCAGCTAGCCAAATATGGAGGATTGACAGATGAGATAGAAAAGGCATATAACGATCTATCCTCTAGGACTAGTAGCGAAGATGTAGAAGATATCCGTATCCTACTACAAGAAATCAAGAATACTATTGCCCAATACGAGAAAGCTCAAAAAGACGTATTGGAACTTACGAACCTACTCAAACGAGCTGAAGTGCTATACTACCAGACCAATTATCCGGGCAAGGAAAACTTTGACAACGCTATCAATCAGAACAAAGCAATGCTCAACGAAGGCGGCTCTGCTGAGATATCTGAAGCCATCAACGCTATTCAGAAGGCCATAAAGGAGTATTGTACCAGTCAGGTAGCTACACGCTATAATCCCGCCGACTACTCTTTATACATCCAGAACCCCTGGTTCGTAGAGGCTAACGGCGAGCCCACAGCCAATGCCGACGGCACCTATACATTCCCCAACGAGAACAACGAGGATAACCCCTACACCGTAGGCAGTGCTCCCATCGACGGCACCAGTGTAGGCTGGTACATTGGCGAGGGCGGTGGCGACCAGCGCCTGAACTGGCGTCAGGGCCGTACCTGCTGGACTGCTTGGAACTACAACTTCAACACCGTGAGCATCGCTCAGGATATCACAGATCTACCTAACGGACTCTACAAAGTTTCTGCAGACCTGATTACTCAGAGCGGTATGACTACCGACCAACACACCTTCGCCAAGAGCTCGTTGCAGAGTGCAGTCTCGCAGCCCTTGGCCTATGGTTTGTGGAATGAGAGTGAGATGGGCATCTGGACTACGCTGACTACTGAGCAATGGGTCATCGTGGCCGACGGTAAGCTCACCATTGGTGCTCTTGGTACCGGTAGTGCCGAGACGGGTGCTGCAGGCTGGTTCTGTGCCACCAACTTCAAACTCTACTACTTTGGTGAAGCTACTGAAGAGGAGATTGATGCTGCTATGGCTGCTACTACCAACACACTCTCTGGTCTGTCACCAGCCATTTCCATTGGGAGGAATGCGTCATTGAGTATCGGATTGACAAATAGGGACGAGCTGATAGCATGTGAATTTGATTTGCAATTGCCGGATGGCATTACAATTGCAAAGGACGAGGATGGTGATCCGATTGCGATGGTGAGCAGTCGCGCCAGTAAGCACTCGTTGGCAGTCTCTGATCAGGGCAACGGTTTGTATCACTTCCTGTGCTATTCTGGAGAAAACAAAATATTCAGTGGCAACGAGGGCGAACTGTTGAGCATTGAACTGCTTTGCGATGGTAATATGGCTGTAGGCACCTATCAGGCAACGATAAAGAACATTATCTTCTCGGATGTTGACAAGAACAAGATAACGCCTAATGACTACACGTTTGATTTGGAGGTGATAGAGGCTGAGCCTGGTGACGTGAACAACGACGGCGAAATCAATGTGATGGACGTGGTGGAGATGGTTGCTTATATCATGGGGCAAGGCTCAGAAGGCTTCGTGTTTGCTGCCGCCGACCTCTATCTAGATGGGGACATCAACGTGATGGACCTTGTGAATCTTGTGGATTTAATCATGCACCCAACAGCTTCCTCTAATGCAAGGGAATGGACGGAGAACGACATGTCGCTCAGCACGCTGGCCGATGGAGTTGTAGCTGTGAAGGTGAGTAATCCTGAGCAGTATGTTGCCTCGGAGTTTATTGTTGAGGTGAGTGCTGGCCAAACATTGGAGGCAGTCACAGTTGATAAGCACCACCGCATAACTTGCTCACAGCTTGATGACTCACACTACAAGGTGATGACATACTCTTCTGCTAACAGCACCTTCAACAGCGACGCCCTTGTGCAGTTGCACATCAGCGGTGAGGGAATGGTGAATGTTCATGATGCTCTTCTGGTGGATGAAAGCCGCAAGGGAGTTGCATTCGCTCCTGCGGTTGGCGGATACACGACAGGAATTAATCAAATGGAAAATGGAAAATTGATAATTGAAAATTCCTGTGTGTACGACCTGCAGGGAAAGAAATGCGATACGTTGCGTCCCTACAAGCACGAGGTGTTGATTGTAAATGGAAAGAAGCATGTGGTAAGATGAAAATACAGAGAATTGCAATACTTATGGTGCTGCTAGTTTTGGCTTGCAGCACCTATGCCACCGACGAACTGACTGTCGGCAATATCACGATGGCGCAAGGAGAGACCGCGACATTGTCTGTAGAGTTGACGAACGAGACGACGATGATTGCCTTCGAGTTCTGGATGAAACTGCCAGAAGGTTTTTCGATTGTGAAGGATGAAGAAGGTGACTATGCTGTTACTAAGAGTAGTACACGTCTGGGCAAGCATAATCTGGAAGTTGCGCTCGATGCTGATGGTCGTTATCATTTCCTTTGCTATGCAAATCCGCAGCGGAACATCAAGAATAATGAAGGTGAGTTGCTGAGTATAGAGCTTCAGTGTAACGACAATGTGGAAGATGGCAGTTATCAGGCTGTGATACAGAATGCCATCTTCTCTGATGCTGATAGGGTTCGTCATAACCTGAGTGACTGCACCTTTCAGATTACTGTTGGGTCGGTCATGCTGGGTGACGTAAACAAGGATAAGAAGGTTAATGTCGCTGACGTGACGGCACTGGTGAACATCATTCTTGGCAAGGATAATGGTGAAACACCGATGTACGACCATGAGGCAGCCAATGTGAACAAGGACAACACCATCAACTTTAACGACATTGCTGCATTGATGACTATCATCTTGGAGCAATGAGATAAAGCATAACCAAAGAAAAACAGGTTGATACATTCCTTATCATCAGAATGCGTCAACCTGTTTTAGTTGATTTGTAGGGATTCCCCCAGCAGAATAGTTACTGCACAGGAATCTTATCGATACGGCGCTGGTGGCGGCCACCCTCGAACTCCGTGGCGAAGAACTCGTCCATAATCTTGCGGGCCATGTCTTCATCGATGAAGCGGCCGGGCATCACGAGCACATTGGCGTTGTTGTGCTGGCGGATGAGGTGGGCAATTTCGGGAATCCAGCAGAGGCCGGCACGAATGCTCTGGTGTTTGTTGAGCGTCATGTTG
>JAILFH010000035.1 GCA_024697645.1 Prevotella sp. | reverse complement strand
CCCTCGTGATAGATGCGGCCGTCGCGCTTCAACTCCACGCCAGGCAACTGACCGATGAGGGCATCGAGCATGGAGCCTTCGGCCAGGATAAAAGCATCGGCATTGTAGATGATGGTATCACCCTTATAGTAGAACTTCACTCGGGAGGCCGTGACTGGAACTTCGGGCAGCGTGTTCGAGACGGGAGCCAGATAGAGAGGGGGTAGCGCACGCTCATGCTCGCGGCGGCCTATGCGCTCCAACTTGTAGTCTACGTAGGTCGTGCGGTGACCCACATAGCTGATGCGGAAAATATACTTGGCGGGCACGGCTGGCACCGTGAAACTGAATTCACTGGTCTCCCACTCGTAGACCTTCCCATCTCCACTACTGCCCCAGTAGTGATGCTTGGCGACAGCCTGCTGCAACACGGTGCTGTCGGCATCGAGCATTTCCACGGTGGCACCAATCAGATTTCTGTGCGCACGAACATCCTGCACGTTTCCATTCAGCTTCAGCTTTCTGACCTCCCGCCGCTTGTCGTATTGCACGGTGATTTTCCGACCGTTCACCTTTACTTTTACTGGCAGCCCTTGGCAGAGTCGCTTCACGGCTTCGGGTGCCGGGAGCCCCGCCACATGGGCCTTCGTACGCAGGTCGCCGAGACCGTCGGACAGGATGTCGATGGTGTATTCCTTCTGGCTGCGACTGATGCTCTGCAGGGCTGGGAGCAGGGAGACAAACCGGTCCTGCTGAGCCAGCGACACTGCCGGAAGCACGGTGTTCAGGGTCGTAATGAGCAATAAAAATATAAAAAGGTGCGACTGCTTCTTCATTTCTTCATCTCCTACTGGTATGATTATTCCTCGTCCGTCGTCTCCTCCTCCACGACAATGGTATCGCTCTGCAAGCTCAGGCTCAGGCCGTCGAAGGCATTCAGGCGGTCGAGGAAGTCGGCAAGCGATGCGTCGGGTTGCCACGTCATGATGAGTTTCATGCCGCGCAGGTCAGCATTGCGGAAACTGACGGCCTTGCCATAATGAGCCGACACCACGGCGAGGATGCTGTCCAGCGGCACGTTGTTGAAGGCGACAGGCAGCTCGTCATGCTGTGCGGGCGTTGCCACTTCCACGCTTTGCGCGTCTCGGCTCGTCTCGCCGTTTGGAGGGGTGTTGGGGGTAAGGCTCATCCATGCGGCAACCGCAATGCCGGCAAGGAAGAGGGAGCCGACAAAGATGGCCGCGATGCGCAGCCAGCGATGCGTCGGCTTCACGGCCGGGCCCATGGTCTGCTCAAACCGCTCCCATGCTGCCTGGGCATCGAGCTCGCTATCGAGGTCGTCCATCATGGCCTCCAGCTGCTCGTCGGAATAATTCTCAGGGTGTTCCTGCATGTCGGGAAACAGTCTCTTATGGTCATCAATAGGTATCATAGCATTTTCGGATTAAAATGTTTCTTGATTTCGTTGAGTGCGTGCGACAGATGTTTCCACACGGCCACGCGGCTGATGGCTTCGGCCGAGGCTATCTCGCTGTAGCGGAGGCCGTGGGTGAAGCGCTGATTGAGGATGCGCTGCTCCTGCTCCGACAGATGGCTGGCCGCAAACGCCATGATCTCGGCTATCAGCGCGTCGTCGTCAGCAGCATCGGCAGCGACGGCAAGCTCAATGCCAGGGGTGCCGAGGGGCTGTCCGCCGCTGGCGATGCCCAGCCACGGCCTGTGCCTGAGCACCTTCAGGCAGCGGTTGCGGACGCTCGTCAGCAGGTAGCGCTCGCAAGCCTCGTCCTGCCAGTCGGCGGTATCGGCCGAGAGCGCCGTCCGTCCGCGCAGCAAGCTCTCGAAGATGTCGCTGATCACATCCTCACCAGCCTGCTCGTCGTATAGTATCGTACGGGCCACACGCTGCATCTTGCCATAGTGCTGCACGAACAGCCTCGCCAGTGTTTCTTGTTCCATGTTCACTTTTCCATTTGCGGCGTTGCCGCACATTGTTACTTTGCCACTTTGTTCTTTCTCCACTTCGTTACGAAAGCGTCTCCTTCGTCGCCGTGGTCCCTTGTTACTTTGTTAATAACCCAACAGACTAAGAAAATGCTAACCCTCAAGAGGCTTTTTCTTTGCAAAAATACAAAAAAAAGGAAAAACATATTTGGTGGTATTGTGTTTTTTATATAGTTTTGCAACAGAATGAAGAAATATCTTACCTATCTGACGAACAAAGAGAAGCGGACAGCATGGCTGCGAGCATTCCGCATGTGGCAGCGCCGCCCCTACGAGGTGGCACCGCTGAAGGACGAGCGCCACGTGTGCTCGTCGTGCAAGACGGAGTTCACAGGCAACTACTGCCCGCGCTGCGGACAAGCGGCCGAGGTGGGACGTTTCTCATTCAAGAAGGCGCTGATGCTGTTCCTCGATGTGTGGGCCATCGGTAACCGCAGCATGCTGCGAAGCCTGCGCGACCTGATGCTGCGCCCAGGATACATGATTCGCGACTATCTGAGCGGCATGCGCTCCGCCTACTTTCCACCGTTCAAGATGTTCTTCCTGCTGGCAGCATTTTCGCTGGTTGTTGAGTATGGCTTCGACCTGGGCCTTTCAGACGATAAAAAGACCACCCCCACCGAGCAGACGACAGCAGTGCCGGCCGACTCGTTGAAAGAGAGCACAGCCCAAGCCGAGCAGACGACAGCATTGCCGGCAGACTCGCTGAAAGAGAGCACAGCCCAAGCCGAGCAGACAACGGCAGTGCCGGCTGACTCGCTGAAAAAGGACTCTGTCCGGCAGCCGTCAAAGGCCGAAAGGTTGGCTGACAGATTGTTGGAGGCAGGGGAAAAGTTCAAGGAGGCGTCAAAGGACAGCAAGAAGATGGACACGCCGATAGTAAACGCCATGATGTACACCATCAAAGTGATGGACAAACTCTGGGAGAAGAACCCCGCCGTCTTTGCATTGCTGATGCTGATGCTGTTCTCGTTGCCGCTATACCTGTTCCTGCGCCATTCGCCGAACGTCCCCGGCCTGCGCTATTCAGAGTTCGTCGTGGTGCTGGTCTACACCGCGAATGTCTACAGTATTTACTCCATTATCGGCGACCTGCTGGGGTCTGTCGTCATCCAACTATTCGCGGTGTTCATGATCTTCGTGACGCTCCAGCAATTCTCCGGCTATTCCAAGAAGCGGCTGCTGGGCTATGTCACGCTGACGCAAATCATCGTCGCCACCGTGCTCATCGCACTGATCGCGCTGATCATCTACCTGCTGTACCTTTCTCTGGAATAAAAACGATGGCAAATAAGATGACAGTACAAGCATCTTATCCCCACAACGCATAGACTTCATAAAGTAAAACATGATGTTCTGGCTCATACCCCCGTTAAAAATTATTATAAGATGATTATGCAAAGCCGATTATTGATTGAGAATCATTATCTTTGCCACTACAAATAAGGAAAGAAGTACTATGGCAATTGGAAAATGGATAGGAGGCTTTTTGGGCTTCATTACCACGGGAAGCATACTCGGAGCACTGGCTGGCTACGCACTCGGAGCACTCTTCGAAGAAGGGCTTGATGCCGTAAACGGCCCCGATAGCAACTATAATAATCGGGAATACGACGATGCAGATGCCTATACGCGCTATCAGCAGTATAGGCAAAAACGAACTTACGAAGGACAACGCAATTCGTTTCTCTTCTCCTTGCTTGTGCTGGCTGCTTACGTCATTCGTGCAGATGGGCGCGTGATGCACTCAGAGATGGAACTCCTGCGCAACTTCCTTCGTCAGAACTTTGGTGAGCAGTCCGTTTCGCAAGGTGAAGACATCGTCAAAAAACTCTTTGAACGCCAGAAACAAGAGGGTGTTGGCTATCGTACAACGATTCGTAGCGCTTGCCAACAAATAGCCATGAACATGGACTATTCACAGCGTCTGCAGTTGGTGAATTTCCTGGTCATGATTGCCCAGGCTGATGGTAATGTCGTCGATGCGGAAATCACAGCACTTCGAGACGTCGCTGCCAACCTCGGCATCTCAGCCTCCGATGTAGAATCAATGCTTAATCTGCGTTCTTCAAAGGATGACCTTGAGGCAGCCTATAAGGTGCTTGGCATTTCGCCTTCAGCAACTGATGACGAAGTGAAGGCTGCCTATCGCCAGATGGCACTGAAACACCATCCCGACAAAGTGGCAACTCTGGGTGACGACGTGAAGAAAGCAGCAGAAAAGAAATTCCAGGAAATCAACGACGCGAAGGACAAGATCTACAAGGCCAGAGGACTTTAATGGGTGTCTTGCCTTATTGATTCTTTTAGTCAGAAGAGTTTTCTTTCTTAGAAGTCATTAGTTTACCATAAGAAGCAAACTTGACCTAAAACCTGGGAGAAGCGTGCAACTCTTTTATATGGATATCAGCCTACTTTTGGAGAAAGCACATACTTGTCAGCACGGATATAAAAAAGCGACTACGCAAATTGAAACGTAGTCGCTTTTATTTGTTTTAAACCTTTGCAAGATACTGGCTTATGCCTCTGCCTCGGGAACTTCGGGTTCTTCAGCAGCCTTTTTCTTGGTAGTAGTCTTGCGAATAGCGCGCTTGCGCTTCGGTTTCTCATCTGCTGCGGATGAATCAAGACGAACACCTGCGAGTTCGGGGTCAATCATGATACGGCCACAATATTCACAAACGATAATCTTCTTGTGCATCTTAATGTCGAGTTGGCGCTGTGGCGGAATCTTATTGAAGCAACCACCACAAGCATCACGCTGCACGTAGACAACGCCCAGACCATTACGGGCATTCTTGCGAATACGCTTGAAACTATTGAGCAAACGGGCTTCAATCTTGGTTTCGTATTCCTTGGCCTTTGCCTTCAGTTTCTCCTCTTCCTCGCGTGTCTCCTGCATAATCTCGTCCAGTTCGCTCTTCTTTTCAGAGAGGTCAGCCTCACGGTCCTTCTTCAGTTCCTCGGCCTGCTGCAAGTCGTTTCCACGCTCTTCAATCTTCACCTGAGCCTCTTTAATCTTCTTCTCACAGAGTTGAATTTCCAAAGTCTGATACTCAATCTCCTTTGTCAGTGTGTCATACTCACGATTGTTTCTCACCTCGTCGAGTTGAGCCTGATAACGTTTCACGCTTGTCTGAGCATCGTTAATCTCGCCCTTCTTCATGGTGACGGCTGCCTGGAAGTCCTTGATTTCGTTCTGAATCTTCTCGATACGAGTGTTCAGACCGGCAATCTCATCTTCCAAGTCCTGCACCTCAAGAGGCAATTCACCACGCAGAGCGCGCTTCTCGTCGATAGCCGACAGGGTTGTCTGAAGTTGATATAGGGTTTTCAACTTCTCCTCTACTGAGAGGTCTGTAGGATCTTTCTTTGTTGCCATAATTAAGCCCCCCTCTTTCCCTCCCTTTCCGGAAGGAGGACCGATGTGGAGGCATGGGTCACTTTGTTATTACTTATATTAATTTCTAATTTCTTTTCGTAAACTTCTCACTGCCTACAAATACACAATTGGATTGGTATTGGTCTCGGCAATGAAGGTCTTCACACCTGGGCAGTCGCGCTGAATGATATCGCGGAAGATTTCCGTCGTGAACTGTTCACTCTCGTAATGGCCAATCACGCAAATCTGAATCTTCTGTTCATAGCCAAAGAACTCATGATAGCCCATTTCACCTGTGATGAACGCATCAGCACCAGCACGCAATGCATCGCCGAGCATGAATGAACCTGCGCCACCGCATAAGGCCACACGCTGAACGGGTCGTTGCAACAGGTCGTTGGCGCGCAATGAAGCCACACCAAACTCGTGCTTCACCATCTGCAGAAAAACATTGGCAGCCATGGGCGCGGGCAGTGTTCCCACTACTCCACTCCACTTTCCGTCAACCACAGGACCCTGCAGCGGTTCCAACTTCTCGAGGCCGAGTTTCTCTGCCATCTTGAAGTTCACACCACCTTCGGCATTGTCCATGTTCGTATGGGCAGCCACAATGACCACATCGTTCTTGATGGCTTTCATCACTGCCCGTTCCACATAGTTACCATCACTCACATGAGCCAACTTACGGAAGATAAGCGGATGATGAGCCACCACCAGATTGCAGCCCTTGCGAATGGCCTCGTCAATGACTGCTTCGGTCACGTCTAAACACAACAATGCCCCTGAAATCTCCGCCTCTGTCAGTCCAACCTGCAAGCCAGCATTATCGTAACTTTCCTGCAAGGGCAGAGGCGCGAATCGTTCAAGGGCATCAATCACCTTTCGTATTTTCACGCCTAATATGTAATTTACAATCTACAAATTTCCGATTTACGAATACCTACATCGCACCTCGTAACTGTAAGACGGGTGCAAAGTTACGAAGAAAACACGAGAAAACCAAATTCTCGATAAAATTTTCACATCAATTACCAATGGTGGAGATTATAATTACCAGTGACGGAGATTATATTCTGCCTCAATGCGCTCTTCGACTTCGTCGGCCAAAAGCGGATAGAAGTCAATACCGGTAATGCGTTCAATCTCGTCAACGCTTGTTGCACATTGGCTCATCTGCTGCTTTCCGCCTCTGTTCTCATAAATGAAACCAATGGCTTTCGGATTTCGATTGCGGCAAAGAACCACCTTGAAGAATGCGTCGGGCACCCAGACCTTATTCTTACCGATGAACTTCTGCTGCGACGAAGGTTTCATCTTCCCATCAGAATAAGTTGCGGTGCGATAGATAGGGCCACAGACGATATCGACAGCGCCATACTCACGAGCCCAACCACGACACAAAATCTCAAGATCGTTCCACCCATATTTGTTCAACCCATGATTCTGCGGACAGATATTCGACAGCAGGAAGGTATGCCCCATCGACTCTTCATCCCATTTGTTATCACCCGCCGGACACATGTGACCGCGATCATAGCGCGAATTGTAATAGTCGCTGAGCGTTGCACGAGGTCTCGGCACACTTTGATCTTCATCGAAAGCCTGCATCTCGCGCTGATTATTTCCGTAGGTATGGGTCTTCGTCAGATGCCACGCCACCCAGTTCGGGGTCTTCGTCGTCTGGTTATAGGAGATGGTGAAGGCCTTGCGCTGAAGGATAATCTCAGGTCGGTCTTTCAGCCTTGCGGGCACTTCATACATCTTAATCCCAGTCTTCTGCCTGTCGGCACCATCAGTCGTGGCAGACTCACTATTCTGGCTTGCCCTGTTGGCAGCCTTCTGGTCGTAGAATCCGTCAACGTCCTGCTCCGCAGCAGTTGTTCTGGGTTTATTGTTGCAAGCCACGAACAGCGTCATGGCCAGCATGAGCAGAATGAATTTTTGCTTCTTCATGTCGATATTTAATTTCTTACAAAAGTTTCTCAATCTCATTTTTCAACAAATCTATGCTATCATTTACTATTTTATCTTTTTCTCCCTGAGGTCTTTACCTTGTCGCTTCATAACATTCGAGCCTCAAGAAAAGAGGAATCTCCCTTTGGCCGCAGTTAACTAAACGGTAGTGCTAAGTGATTTGTAAGTCGTGCAGCATGCAATTGTGCTGAACTTGCGCCTTGAGTTGGTCTGCAGACCATGCTGGCCGTTCCGAGCCAGCCGACAATGGATCAAGTCCGGTTTTTAGTTCACCCTGCTTCCTCCGGGAGACCCCCAATGTATTCTTTGTTCCACGAGGTTTTACTCTTCGTATAGCAAGCCACATGGAATAATGTCTCCCATTAGCGCCGACGACCAGGAGAACCCGTTGTCCTTGCCGTACCTATCGCCTCCAGTTCGGTGCTGAAGTTGAGCGCCTGAATATTTATATCGAGTTCGCGCAACTGCTTCGAATAGGTGTCGATTTCCTTGCGGAGAGCAGGAACATCGATAGTTGTCACATATTTGATTTCCGCCCGTCCATATCGGTCTTGCGCCTGAGAAGCACGGTCGCATGCTTCACGCAACACCTGAATGCGCTTGCCCAGCACCTCGCGCTCAGCCATCATCTGCGTAAGCGTCTTACCATCTTTCACCGTATGCATGTTCGTAGCATTGATACGATACATCATTTCTTCAAGTTCCTTGAGGCACCCGTCGAGTTCCTTCATCAGGTCGGCAGGCTTTTCGGCGGGTTTGTCACCTTCCTGCACTTTCATATTGTTTACCAGACGCACCTTCAACTGCTCGATGCGCGTCTGCAAATCTTTGCGAATGCTTAATCCTTCTGCTAATTTCATAAGTTTTATGGGTTAAATAGTTTGTGATTGTTCATTTTTGATGAGTCGGCCATAGCCGTCAAACGAATAACGGCGGGCCACAAATAGTGCTACGACAAGTGCCACGATGGAAGCCGTGAAACCTGCAACGAGCAAGAGAATCTGCACGGCAACTGCCTCCAGAACACTTGTTCCGGCAAGTAGCATTGCCCAGACGACAAGCGGCGAAGTGCTAAGCACCAAAGCAGTCATGTGCTTCACATGCGGCAGCACGGCCGATTCCACCGAACGGCGCACATACCACGAGAGAGCCTCAGCGGGTGAAGCACCATTACCTATTATATAATAATATAGCTGGTCGTGATGAAGCAAACTCCGATAGTAGGCCGAAAGCGCATGAGAGAGTGTCTCGGTCATGCTTCCCACCAGAAGTCCTGCGACAGGCAAGAGGAACTGAGCCTCCAACGGTCTTCTCACACCCAGGGCCAGCAGCATCAGCCAAGCGCCCACGACAATCAACGCCGTGAACAGCCCTGCTCCCATCGGCACAAGCATTCGCTTGCCCAAACGGGCGCGGCGCACAACCAGAAGCGTTCCCAAAGCCGCCATCAGCAGCACTGTGAGCAGATTGATTGCCCAATGGTTCCAGTGGAACACGAGATAGAGACAAACGCCAAGGGCCAGAAGTTTCAGTGCCGATTGTCCCAGAGCCCGCAGCGTCTTGCCGAGCAGAGGAACCTCCAGCATGTGCAGCAGATAGAGCGGAACAGCCAGCAGGCAAAGCCCCAGGAAAAAACTGACGATGGTGATATTCATGAAATTTATTCTCCTTTTCGATTTAAAATCTTCAATTCCTTATACGGGCGAACTGATCGGATAGACCAAAGCCACAGATGGGTTAAAGCGAGCGACATCCGACTCCGAACAAGTCAGAACCACTGCCCAGCCCTTTTCGGCAAAGGCTTGCAGATAGGCAACAAATTCGGCAGCTCGCTCCTCAGTCATCTCAGCGAACGGATCATCGACCAGCAGACAGCGTTTCTCGTCCAAAGACAAGTCGTGAAATGCTTCGAGCGCGTCGGAATAAGTCTCCGGCAACTGCTGCGGCACGTAAGCCATCAGTCTTCGGAGCCACTGCGCTGAACGCTCAGTGATGGGTTCGCCCTGCAACGAAGCATAGCCTTTGTCCAAGGGCCATAAGCCCAGCAACGCACGAAGGAGCAACGTCTTGCCAGAGCCGCTCGCACCTGTCAGACAAGTGACCTTGCCTGCTGGCGCCACGAACGAAAGACTGCTTACAACAGCCTTTCCCCGAGCCGATATGCTTCCTTCTTTTAGTTCAATCATTATGACGTGCAAAAGTACACAAATTATTTGAAACCTCCAACACTATTCCGGAATTTGCATTGTCAGACAATGCACCGAGCCGTGCTGTCGGATGATTGTGCGCGCATCAATCGGCACCATCTCCCGATCGGGAAAGGCCTTTTGAACAATGCTCAGTGCCTCAGCGTCCTTCGCCTCCTGCTGATAGATGGGCACAAGCACTGCCCCATTAATCACCAGGAAATTGGCATAAGTGGCTGGAAGTCGGTCCCCATCGTCGTAGATGGCATCGGGCATGGGCAACCGAAGCAGTCGATAGGGCTTTCCGTCGGCAGTGCGCAACCCCTTCAGTTGCTCCTCCAAAGCCTTGAAATCCTCGTATTGCTCATCGTTCTCGTCGTCGCATCCTACATAGACGAGCGTATCGTCAGGAGCACAGCGCACAATCGTGTCGATATGACCATCGGTATCGTCGCCGACGAGATTCCCATGATCGAGCCAAACCACACGATTCACGCGAAGCCGCCGCTTGAGTTGCTCTTCAATCTCCTCCTGCAAGAGAGGTTGATTGCGATGCGGAGCCAGCAGACATTGCGAAGTGGTGAACAGCGTTCCACGCCCGTCAGTCTCTATGGAACCGCCTTCGAGCACAAAGTCCTCATGGTCCTCGAAACCAGTATTGCCGACAAACCCATAGATAGACCAAATCTTCAGCGGAAGCATATTGTCCCACAGTGCCTCAAACTTCTCGCCCCAGCCATTGAAGCAGAAATCGAGCCAGCAGAGCGGAAACTTCCTTTCGGCAATCTCCTGCGGCGAAGGCTCCTGCATTCGCTTCAAGACGATAGGTCCGTGATCGCGTGCCCAGGTGTCGTTCGAAGGAAGTTCCATGATGCGGACTCGCTCCATCTGCCTTAGTTCTTCAGGCAACATGCTGGCCTGAGGCACAACTATCATCACTTCTTCGCGCCGTGCTATCTCACGCGCCATCGTCGTCATTGTTGCCACAATGTCGTCGAGATAGGGAGCCCAGTCCGTATCCTTATGCGGCCAAGTGAGCATCACGCTTTGCTGCGGTTCCCATTCTGCGGGAAGTCGGTATTCTTTTTTATTCAAAATCGGTCTGTTGTTTTATCGGGTAAGGTGGAATGAGGAGCGTCGAATACTCCTTTATTATTCATACTTCACGTCAATGCGCTCGCTACAGGGGGTTCTTCCGACATAGACGGTCAGCATTTGCTGCTTCTCGTCGTAGTTCCAGAGGCCATTAGCCACTTGCTTTCCATCGACCAAAACCCGCTTCGGACGCTCGCAAGCGAGGAACTCTACCACATAGGAACGCTCTTCGGGCATTCCCTCAAAACTGCCGTCTCGTGGCAAAATGCTGAGAGAGTTGCCAAAATGAACGAAGGCCGTAGTCGTGAATTCGCCCAGTTTGTAACCTTCGGAATCACCCTGATCTTCATAGAGCGAAGCAACTCCGTCGCCACCAGGGGCCACCTTGACGACCAAGCGGTCAGGTCTCGTTTGCAGATTCTGCACCGGTGGATTGCAAACAAACACCGAACCGGCACGATAGAAATACGGAGTCTCATTCAACTGATAGCGATCAGTCAGCACCTTTCCACCTTCAACCAGTCGGTTACGGCAGACGTCGAACCAACTGCCCTCGGGCAACCAAGTCGCACGTTCGACTTTTCCGTCGGCATCAGATGCCTTTGCAATCGGAGCCACAAGGATATTGTCGCCAAACAGATATTCATCCCTGTAGGTGTAAGCCTCATCGGCTTCGGGCCACTCGTAATAGAGCGGACGACAGATACTGACGCCCGTGTCATAGGCCTGACGGCAGGCAGTATAGATATACGGCATCAACTCATAGCGCAGTTTCACGCAATCGAGCAACAAGGGGAAGTTGTCGTACTTCCAAATGCGGCGCTCAATATGCGGCTGATTGGTCGCATGAGTGCGGAAAATCGGTGTGAACACGCCATACTGCATCCAACGCAGATAGAGTTCGGGGTCGTTAGGCCCGTTTTGCACATGTCCGCCCAAATCGTGACCCCAGTAGCCAAAGCAGACATTCGAGGCAGTTGCCGTGAAATAAGGCTGCCAGGCGAGCGTGGGGAAGGTTGAATAGGCGTCGCCAGAGAATCCTATCGGATAACGGTGACAGCCCAGTCCGCCCCAACGATGATAGATGAGAGGTCGTCGGTCGGTGCGATTAACCCGCATATCGTTGTAGAAAACGTGGTTGCACCAGAAAGTCTCGCCCAGTCCTTCCACAAACTTACTCGTCAGGTTCTGTTGCCAGTCAATCCACCAGAAGTCAACGCCCTGCTGCTCGCGGGCACGAAGGATTCGGTTGAACATCGAATGATAGAACTTCGGGTCGGACAGATTCCAGGGAACACGACGAACTGAGTCGGGCAGTCCCATATCAGTCCGAACCTCATTGAAAAAGTCCTCATCGTCGTCAACACCGTCAGCGGGATGAAGATTCAGCGCCACTTTCAGTCCTTTCTGATGCATGAAGTCGATGAGACCCTCAGGATCGGGAATGATAGAGCGGTCCCAAGTCCAGCCCGTCCAGCCTTCCGTGTGCCAATCCATATCGAAGATCATCACGTCCATCGGAATCTGATTCTGGCGCACGTCATTGGCAATCTGCATAAATTCGTCAGCAGTGTAGCGCTGATACTTACTATACCAATAGCCCAGCACATAGAGCGGAGGCATAGGCTGACGACCTGCAATCTTCACGAAGTCGCCCAGTGCCTTCTTGTACTGATGGCCATAGCCCAGAAAATACCAGTCAACGGCGTTTTTGTCGACGGGTTCAGCAAGCCAACTAATACTGTCGTGTTGCTCATCGAAGGCAAATGTGGTGGAACCATCGCCGCGCTTTGTTGTGGGCGATTCGTCGATGATGGCCCAGCCGGAACGCGAGAGAAGTCCGTTTTCGAGTTCTTTCTCCTTACTGTCGCCCTGCGAACCGTCAAGCGTGCGGGTTGTGCCTTTCAGATTTTGTTCGTCTTTCAGTCCCGGATGCCATTCGACGGGCTTCCCGTTCATCGTCAGCGAGATGTTCAGCCCTTCAGCATCAGTTGCGCTAATCTTGCTACCTATTTTATATTTAAGCGTCAGCGCTGATGTCTTGATGGTAAGCCAGCCGCGCCGCTTCCTCACCTTAAAAGTGGGAACGGGCAACCGACGATTGATCACTGCGAATGTAGCGCGGTCTTCAAACTCCTTCTTGTCGCTATACTGAATGCGTATCATCTCGGGCGTAAGCACCGTAAACCGGGCGCAACCCGAAGTAATCACAGCGTTCGGATTGGCTACCGGATTGGTCCCTTCTACTACTGGTACGACCTGAGCATTAGCCGTAAGCAACGTCGAAAGCATCATCAAAAGGGAAAATAATCGTCTCATAGGCTTCATTTCTGTGTCATTGATAAACTTTCTGCGAAGATACGAAAAATCTATCACACATGCAAACTTTTGCACACTATTTTTCTTGGAAGTTCAATTAAAAACCACTACCTTTGTCCCCGGAATTATTCACTAACAATTTCAAATAATTATGAAAAAAGTAATGATGACGCTCGCGCTACTGCTCACAGCAGTCATAATGAGCGCACAGACCACTGGCGTGAAAATCACGCCGAAGTATCAGAAAGGCGATAATATGCTCTATCGCACGATGGGCACAACGCAGGTTGCCGGACAAGTGGTGAACTCTGTTTCCGAAAATCGCTACACCGTGATTGACGCCTCTGCCGACGGCTACACCATTGAAGTGAAAACCGAGAAAATGGATTCCGACGGGCAGGACTTCATGGCGCGTCTTCTGCAAATGATGGAACAAGCCGTAAAGAGCGGTAATGTGACCTACAAGACCGATGCAGACGGAAAAGTCATCAGCATTGTGAACTTCGAAGAAGTCAAAAAATCGACTGGAGTCTACATCGAGAAAATGATTGACGAACTGATGTCGGAAATGCCTCAGGCAGAAGCGATGTTCTCTAAGGATGACCTGAAACAGCAAATTGCTGGTACGCTGACCGAAGAGAATCTCATCGCCCAAGTTACTAGTTTCGCTAATCCGCTGGCACTGAACGGAAAGACGATTTCAACAGGAGCGATGGACCAAGGCAGCGACCCAAACGGACGCAAACTGAAAAACATCTACTTCCTTAGTGCAGCAGATGGCAGCAAGGTGAAAGTGACGACTGCACTCGATATGTCGAAGGAAGAGATGAAGAAGATGATTATCGAACAGGTGAAAAAGTCTATGCCCCAGCAGGCTGATATGGTTATAGAGAACATCGACCAATTGATGGACAGCGGTATGTTCAACCTCAATATGAACATTACCTCCGACTACGAATTCCTCCCGAGCGGTTGGGCAAAGAGCATCAATTTGGTGATGAAGCAGGAAATGATGGGACAAGGCATTGAGTCAACCCAGAAGATAGAACTCGTTGAAAGCAACCGATAAGGAATATTTGGGGGTCAAGGAACTTCTCACGCGATTCTTTTTAAAGGATAATCAAGGGTTTGATTAAGGAAATCTCATCAAGGAAAAGTCTGGGATAAACCCACAGAAGATATCTACCCCAAAAACTATAAAAATCAGTTGCTGACGATAGGAAAATATTTAACAAAAGTCTTTCGTCAACAACTCACAATCTAGAAAACGGAGTCTCATCTGACTCCGTTTTTCCTTTATACCTGATTCCGAATGGTCGCGCAAATCAATCTCAATGGAACTTTATGGGCAAAAGAATCTTCCTTGCAAACAAGTCAAATGCCCTTTTTGAGTAAAAGGTATCCTTTTGACCTTAGAAAGGACACCTCTGTACCTTAGAAAGGTATGCTTTGTAGGTATATAAAGGCCATCTCTGTATGGTCAAAAGGTATGCTTTGTAGGGTCGAAAGGTATGCTTTGTAAGGTCGAAAGCATTGCTTTACACCATCAAGAGTTGACTTCTGTCTGATCTAGATGATTGCTCCCTTCACGCTAGATGACAAATTTTTAGCAACAAAACCGAGATTCATGTGAAGTAAAAGACCACCTTTTACTCATCAAAAGACCATCTTTTACTCGTCCGACTGTTATCTCCAAGCCCATAGAAATCGCCAACCTTTTGATAATCAGCACCTTACAAAAATGCTCATTTTTGGCGTTATTTCGGCCAAATGACCACTTCGTTCCGAATAATTCAAATTTAGAGGCGATTTATTTGATATTTTATTTACAATTCTTCTCAATTTGTTACTCTCCCCAAAAACATCAATCATCTCCCTTTTCAATCATCTTTTCACAGAAAATGCCGGCACGCAGTTGTTACACCACAATGCCGGCACGGAAAAGGAGGGGTGGAGCTGGCGGGAATCGAACCCGCGTCCGCACAAGGAAACCATACGCTTTCTACACGCTTATCCTGGACTTCATTTTCGAGCATCAGCAAGACCCAGGCCACCAACTGACACCTTATCCTCTAAAATTTCGCCTGACCGTCGAGGCTATAGCCAGACTATTCCCGATTTACCTGCGCCGCCGGGTCCTCAGATTCGGAACAACATCCTTGGGGCGACGTCTCGTTCCCCCACCTAGTGAAGGAATTAAGCACTAATCTACTATACTTCGATTAAGCAGCGAGAGCATACTGTGTATTGCCAATTAATTTGTTGAAAACTCAGATTTAGGTGGAAGCCCTCGAGCCACCGCGTGCTTACGTACCATCTCATCTCGCCGTCAAATCCAGTCAACCCCATGACTGCACTGACCACAATCGGTCGTTTAGCGGCTGCAAAGATACAAAAAAGGTTGAATGTGGAATCAGCAAACTCAAAAAAAGTTTGGGTTCTTGTATTAAAAATCATTAATTTCTCATTGTTTCGCCACAACATTCAGTAAATTTGCAGGCTGTATGAAGAAATTATTGACCCTCACAGCAATTATGGTTGCAGCCATCTTGCTGTTTACCCAATGCCGTAATGAAGGCAGCGAACTAAAACCGACTAACGATATCTTGCCCACACGGCCCAACTATGCTGATAATTCTCAGTGGTACGTGACCGAAAGACAGGGAGTAGCCGACGTATTCTATATCATCTCTACCGAGACGGGCGATTATCCGCTCGCCAACGGTTCTATCTCGCATTTTGCCGACACCTACAACGATAGCGTTCGACAGCCGATGAAGGCCGAGATGGAAGGAGTCGATACGCTCATCAGTGGCAAGTTGAACTACTATTCGCCCTACTATCGCCAGTGTTCGTTGCAAAGTTTCACAAGCGACAGTCTGGCTCGGGCAAGAATGGCAATCGCTCTCGACGACGTGAGACGATCGTTCAAGTATTATCTCGACCACATCAACAATGGGCGCCCATTTGTGTTGGCAGGATTCAGTCAGGGTGCAATGATTCTGCTGGAACTGCTGCAGGAAATGGACGATAAGACGTTTTCGAAGATGGTTGCAGCCTATGTGATTGGTGCGTCCGTTTCTGAGGAAATGGCTGAGAACTGTCCGCGTATCGTGGCAGCCCAAGGAGCAGAAGATACGGGTGTGACCATCTGCTACAACTCCGTTCGCGACGCAGACTGCGCCCTGTTCGCCAAGAGTGCCTTCGCCATCAATCCTGTGGGTTGGACCACCGACGAAACTCCCGGTCTGCTTATTACCGAACCTTCACCTCTGATTCCCGTCAGCGAACAGAAGAAAGACACGATAACCGTTCATCTCGACAAGGCTTCGCAATTGCTCTTTGTCGAAGGCTATTCGGCTGACGACTATGTGTTGCCCATTATCGGCAAGGAAGGCAACTACCATTCGCGTGAAATCTGGCTTTATCGCGACCTGCTGAAGGAGAATATCGCATTGCGTACGAAGCGTAAGATGAATTAGCGGAAAAATGCCGAAGGCAAAGGCTTTTTCGAGTTATAAAGCGCCAAAAGACGAAGGCGAACAGAAAAAATGAAGAAAAAAATGACATTCTCTGCAACAAATTCAACATTTTTGAGTTATTAATAATAAATAAGTATAATAAGAAAGATGTTCAACGTTCAGAGACTACTAATCGTACTCAATGAAAATTGAATCGTGAGAATATGAAAAAAACAATCGTATATATCCTGATTGGGTTGCTCCTGCCTCTGGCTGCTGCGGCCCAGTCGTCGATGACTGACGACCAGGTGATGCGCTTTGTGCTGAAGGAGCACGAGGCGGGTACTTCGCAGCAACAGATTGTAACGAAACTGATGCAGCGCGGTGTTGACATTCAGCAGATTCGTCGTGTGAAGAAGATTGCTGAGCGCCAGAAGGAAGAGGCCGGTCTGGGCATGGTGCAAGACGAAACCATGACGAAGGCTGGCGACCGTACGCGCAAGACCGAAACCGAGAAGAAGGCTTCGGAGATGACCAACATGCGCATGCAGGGCGAACGCACCAGAAAGCACACCTACGATGAGGACGACGACGATTTCCTCCAGATGCAACTGGAACTGGACGGGCTGATGCCAGTGGACTCAATTGCCTTGCTGGAACAGATTCTTGAAGAGCGCGAGAAGGAAAAACAGAAGGTGTTCGGACGCGACATCTTTGATCGCGAGGATCTGTCGTTTGAGCCAAGCGTGAACATCCCTACCCCACAGAACTATGTGCTGGGACCAGGAGATGCTGTCTATATCGACGTCTATGGCGCTTCAGCCAAACAGATTCAGACATCAGTGAGTCCTGACGGTTACATCAATATCGACGACTACGGCCCTGTTCATGTGGCAGGACTGACCGTCTCGCAAGCCAATGCGCGCGTCCGCTCAACACTCGGAGCACGCTATCAGAGCAGTCAGGTGAAACTCACGTTGGGCGAAACCCGCTCTATCACCGTAAATGTGATGGGTGAGGTAAATGCACCTGGAACCTATACGCTTTCGGCATTCTCTACCGTGTTCCACGCCCTTTATATGGCGAAGGGAATCAGCGATATTGGTACGCTCCGAAACATCAAGGTCTATCGCAGAAACAAACTCGTCTCGACAGTCGATATCTACGATTATATCCTGAATGGTCAGCAGACCGGAAACATTCGTCTGGCAGACAATGACTTCATCGTGGTCGAGGCTTACGACTGTCTCGTGAACCTCACGGGTAAGGTGAAACGCCCGATGTTCTACGAAATGAAGAAGGACGAGAGCGTTGGAACACTGCTGAAATACTCTGGTGGATTCACCGGCGATGCTTATACGAAGTCGGTTCGCGTGGTGAGAAAGACTGGCCGCCAGTTCTCTGTATTTAATGTCGGCGAGTTCGATATGAACACATTCCATGTGGCTGATGGCGACTCTGTAAGCGTCGACAGCATCCTGCCACGCTTCGAGAACACCGTCGAACTGAAGGGAGCAGTGTTCCGTCAGGGATTGTATCAACTGGGTGGAAATATCACAACCGTTCGTACACTTATCGAGGCTGCCGAGGGCGTAACTGAAGAAGCATTCCTCAATCGCGCCGTGATGCACCGAATGAAGCCTGACCGCACGCTGGAAGTGCTGAGTGTCGACCTGAAGGGCGTGCTCGACGGAAGCGTTGCCGATATTCCTTTGAGGGAGAATGATGTGCTTTTCGTGCCCACTCGTCAGGAATCGCAGGTGGAACGCACCATCACGATTCATGGTGAGGTGATGTATCCGGGTATCTACCAATACGCCGACAACGAGACTATTGAAGACTTCATCCTGCAGGCTGGCGGTCTGAAGGAAAATGCCTCAACCGTCAAAGTTGATGTGGCGCGCCGCGTGAGCAATCCGCAGGCTCTTACTGCCGATAGCGTGATTGCCCGCACCTTCAGTTTCGCGCTGAAGGAAGGATTTGTCATTGATGGCGAACCGGGCTTCACGCTCATGCCTTTCGACGAGGTTTATGTTCGCCAGAGCCCAGGCTACTACAAGCAGCAGAACGTCACTATTGATGGTGAAGTGGTGTTTGCCGGAACCTATACACTCTCGATGAAGAATCAGCGACTGAGCGATCTTATCAAGATGGCAGGTGGCGTGAACGACCGCGCGTTCATTGAGGGTGCTAAACTCGAACGTAAATATACGCAGGAAGAACGTCAGCGTGCGGAAGCCGTGCTGAAGAAGACCCGTGAGGACTTGGAGGCCAGCATGCAGGAACAGGCTGCCCGTACGGGTAATGCCAGCCTTGCAACCCTGAGCAACACCGAGCAACTGAAGAAATATCAGGTGGGCGAGACCTATCCTGTGGGTATTGAACTCGACAAGGCTTTGGCTAATCCTGGCGGCACGGAGGACATTGTGTTGCGCGAAGGCGACCGCATCTATGTGCCACAATACGAGGCAACAGTGAAGATTAATGGTGAGGTGCTCTACCCGAATACCGTAGGTTATCAGAAAGGAAAGTCGGTCAGTTACTACATTGACCAAGCTGGTGGATTCTCGTCAAAGGCGAAGAAGCGCCAGACCTACATTATCTATATGAACGGAACGGTAGCAAAGGTGGGCCACAACGCAAAGCCAATGCCTGGTTGCGAAATCGTCGTGCCTTCGAAGTCAATCAACAAGACCTCGATTGCTGAAACGCTGAGTATCGCAACGGGTGTAGGTTCACTTGCAGCCATTATCGCCACACTGGCTAATCTGCTGAAATAAAACGCAAGCCAGAGGAAAACGGAACATCGAGTCCTTCTGAATAAAGACTTGCTGACAAAGAAATTGAAAAGTCATGGAAGAAAACAAAAACAAAGATATCATCGACCTGAGAGAATTATGGAAGAAGGTCAGGGAGCGCAAGCGTCTGTTCTTCATCACATTGCCCCTTGCTTTCGTGCTCTCGTGTCTATTCATCATCTGCATTCCCCGCTATTACGATACTGACGTGAGACTGGCTCCTGAACTGGAGAATCCCATGTCGGGAGGCGCGCTGGGTTCGCTTGCTGCCTCGTTTGGCTTCGATTTGTCGAACATGGAGTCGTCGGACGCTATTTCGCCGATGCTCTATCCCGACCTGATGTCAGACAACGGCTTCGTCTCGAAGTTCTTCGACTTCAAAGTGGTGAGTGCCGACGGAGAAATCAATACCAACTATCACGACTATCTGCGCTATCAGCAGAAACAGCCTTGGTGGGGCTATGTGTTTGATTCCCTGAAGAAACTGCTGCCCAAGAAGAAGGAGGAAGGTATTGCCGGCGGCGACGATAAATTCAATCCATACGTGCTTTCGCGCGATGAAGACGGCGTCATCAAGAAGATTCAGAACAACGTGCAGTTCAACATGGACAAAAAGACGGGCGTCATCACCATTATGGTGCGCGATCAGGACCGACTGATTTGCAAGACCGTTGCCGACTCCGTGCGCTCTCTGCTGCAACAGTTCATCACCGACTATCGTACCAGCAAAGCCCGCAACGACCTGAAATATTATACAAAACTGGCCGTCGACGCCAAGCAGGATTACGAGCGCGCTCGTCAACTCTACGGCAGTTATTCTGACCGAAACATGGACGTTGTGCTTGAAAGTTATCGCGCCAAGCAGGAAGATCTGGAAAACGACATGCAACTGAAGTTCAACACCTATACCGCCATGCAAACACAACTGCAGCAAGCCAAGGCGAAAGTACAGGAACGCACTCCTGCCTTCACGCTGCTCAAAGGGGCATCAGTACCCATCAAACCATCGGGTCCGAAGCGCATGATCTTCGTTATTGGTATGGTGTTCCTCACATTCCTTTGTACTCTCGGCTACATCCTGAAGGGAGAACTTTGGAAGTTCTAAGCATGATGTCTAGATAATTACTATGGAGCCAGCAAAGAGAATTATTGTCAATACTGCAGTGCAATACTTCAAGGCCGTCATCACGACCTTAATTGCGCTGTATTCTACCCGACTGGTTCTCGATGCCCTTAACATCACCGACTACGGCATTTACAGTCTGATTGCCGGTGTCGTTGCAATGCTTGGCTTCATCACGAATGCGCTTGTCATCACCACCCAGCGCCACCTTTCATTTTATAAAGGTCAGAATTCTACCGAGTTTCTCCGAAAATTCTTTGCCAACAGCCTGTTCATCCACATTGTCTTCGGCCTGCTCATTGTCATCATCTTGCTGGCCATCAAGGGTTGGCTGTTTAGCGAGATGCTCAACATAGAACCTTCACGCGTCGAAACTGCCGAGAAGGTGTATGTCATCTCTGTGTTCATGCTGCTGGCTACAGTTCTCATGTCGCCGTTCAAAGCCCTTCTCATTGCACACGAGAACATCATCTTCATCGTGACCATTGAGATTCTCGACAGTCTGATTAAACTGGGACTGGCCATTATGCTCGCATACGTAACCTTCGACAAATTACTTGTTTACGCATGGATGATGGCATTCATCGTATTCCTCAACCTGCTGGTCTTCAGTTCCTATTCTTTGGTGAAATTCCCTGAGTGCGTGATTCTCATCCGGAAAAGAGATCTGGACATCCAGCATCTGAAAGAAGTAACAGGCTTTGCGAGTTGGACCACATACGGAATGGCCTGTGTGGCAGCACGAAACCAGGGAACAGGCGTTGTGCTCAACCACTTCTGGGGAACTGCCATCAATGCGGCTTACGGCATTGCTTTCCAAATCAATGCGGCGATTTCCTTTCTCGTCACATCGATTCTCAATGCGATGAATCCACAACTCATGCAGGCTGAAGGCTCTGGCAATCGAGAGAAAATGCTGTCGATGGCGGCAATGCAGAGCAAATACACCACAGCCATTCTGGCCGTTGTCATCATCCCATTGATTGCTGAAATGCCGATGATACTTGACCTTTGGCTGAAGGAAGTGCCTGAAAACACGACTCTTTTCTGCCGTTTCATCTTGCTCGGATTCTTGTTCGACCAGATTACATTAGGACTTAGTTCGGCCAATCAGGCTATCGGAAACATTCGCAACTTCACGCTCATCACCTACACACCGAAACTCCTGTACATGATTGTCATTTGGTTTCTGATTAAGCAAGGATGGAGTGTGAAGTCGGTTATGATTCTCTGGGTGATTGTAGAACTGAGCGTAGCACTTATCCGTATTCCCTACTTACACCACAAAGCAGGGCTCGACATGCTCTCCTATTGCAAACAGGTCATTCTGCCGATTATTGCCCTTACCTGTGCCATCGTGCTAACATGCTGGCTTTGTCTCCATATGCAGGCAAGTCTGCTTCGAGTTTTGCTGACACTGACTTGTTCCTTCATTGTCGGTACATTGGTTGGGTGGCTCTTTGTGTTCAACTCGCATGAGAAAGCGTTCATAACGAAAATGATTAAGGAGTTGAAAAAGAGATGAAACTCAGAGTCATAAACCTGAATCAGTGGGACCGCACGAAAGTTGTACGTGCTTTCTTCATGCTGGGAATGGCCATCGCCTTTCTCGGCTCACTGAACCCATGGTTTATGTGGCCAGTAGGTGACAAGTTCGCCATTCTCTCCAGTGCGTGCTTCATCTTCTCCATCTGCGTGGCAAACTTACTTGATGAACGCTATTATTCCCGCTCTGAATTTCTGGCTCCAATACTGGTATTCACCATTCTCTCCTTCTATCAGATTGCCATCAGAGGCAGGAATGTGAATGCCTACATCGTGAACGTGTTCTATGTCATCACGTTCTACTTCATTTTCAGGGCTAAACTTGAGGAAGTAAAAAAGTTCTGCGACATGCTGGCTAAAGCCATGGGTGGATTTCTGGCCGTATCCATGTTCTTCTTCCTTCTCTTTCTCATTGGATTCCCGCTGCCTTCGCGTGATGCAAGTTTCATGGACTTGTACACCTATACCAACTACTATTTCTTCCTGCTCGATGACCGTTCACTCTTTGCTATCATCCCCCGATTCCAGTCAGTATTCGTGGAACCGGGTCATATGGGCACGATGATTGTCATGGTGCTGTTCACACAGATTGGCAAATGGAAGCGTTGGTACAACATCTCGATGATGATAGCCATGCTCATTTCGTTCTCTCTGGCTGCCTATGGACTGTTCGTTGGCATCGTGTTCTTAAGTCTCTGGATTCGGAGGAAGCGTTTCATTCGTAAGGCGATTTTGGCCATTGGTGTATTTGCTGTCATCACCATCGGTTCCTTCTATTATAATAATGGTGATAATCTGCTCCACGACCTGATTATCCTCCGACTGGAAATAGACGATGGAGAAATGGTGGGTGACAACCGCGTGACTGATAGTTTCAAGGCCGATTATGAGAACCTGCTGAACTCGCCTGACATTCTGACGGGTCGAGACCGAAACATGGAGGAATTTGGTAACTCCGGCTACCGCGTGTTCATCTATGACTATGGTCTGATTGGCGTATTCCTTGTCATTCTTTTCTACCTCGTGTCGATGTATGACCCAAAGAATCAGCGCGCCGTGATTGCAGTGTTTGTCATTGCAACCCTGAACTTCATCATTCGAGGATTCCCCCTTTGGTTCTCGAATTTCATACCACTATACTGCATTTCGCACGTTGCTTTTGACCTCAAAAAGAAGGTCGAAGAAAAAGAAGAAGAGCAACCCTACCCTATCAATGACTGATAGGCTTCATAAACTTGCTGTGTGTTCTTGCTGGAAGTGAATAGGTTCAATGCCCGTTCGCGGCCATTGGCTGCTATCTGTAGCATCTCCTGACGATTCTCTATCAGTTGTTTTATCTGCTGTGCCAAGTCCTGCGGATTGCCCAGACGATATACCTTTCCAGAAATACCATCCTCTACGATTTCCTGATTGGCACCCGAGTCTGAGGCAATGACAGCCAGACCTTGCATCATGTATTCGACCGTGACTCTGCCAAATGCCTCATTCGTGGAGAGCATCAGACCCACATCCATCTTGGTTAGCAACCGATTGATGTCACTACGCTCTCCCAAGAACGACACATAGTCCGCCAACTGATGCTCATCAACATAGGCATGAAGCCGTTTGGTGTAGTCAGGCTCCTCAATACCCGCGAAAGACAGATGGAAACGAGTTTCTCCCCATTCGTTCACTAACAGGTTGACAGCTTCCAGTGCTTCCATCTGGTTCTTCGAGGCAGCAAGCATTCCCACCTGAAAGAATTGTGTCTTGGCGTTGTTGTGTGTCGACAACTGGTCGTCGGGAAGCGGTAAGATGCCATTATAAATCATCCTACACTTTTCGTCAGGAATCAAGCCTTCATAGTGTTCTTTCACTGCCTTCGAGATGGCAATAAAAAGATTTCCATGATGGTAGACCCACTTCTCATAAGCCTTTCCCAACAACGATTTAAGCCCGAAGTCCAACTTACCAAATTCACGAAGATGCCACACATGAGGAATCTTCTTCTCTCGCGAAAGGAAAGCACCCAGACTGATTACACTGCTATTCGTATGAATGACATCGAAGGATTCTCCCCTGAGTTTCTGAAGAATCAATGGATAGCAAAGCGCATTTGCCAAACAGCAACAATAGGACTTCAGTTGACCGCCATTCTTAAACCAATAATAACGATAGGAATGGCACTCTATCTGATGTTCCTGACACGCCAGCATCAGATTACGCTCACGATATTGCTTCGAAATGCGTGGCATGATGACGACTGGCTCTACATGGAAACTGTCGCGAAGTTCCAACATCAACTGCAGCATGGACCGATTTGCACCGGCCATTGCTACTGTATGTGTCACAAACAAAACGCGCATTTTTTCCATATATTCTTTATCTTTCAGACTACAAAATTACTAACAATTTGCGAAATATTCGCAGGATTCCGTAAAAATATTGGATTTACGAGGTTTTCTTTGGTCAATTCAAAGAAATTCATTACCTTTGTCATTAAATATATAGCAACCTATCATGGAAAAAATCGTCATCATCATTCTGGTGCTAGTGTGCTTAGGCGTTTTGTTCAGAAACGTCTCATTCACTCTTTTCTATATGCCATTAGCGAAGGTGCTATTTGGAATGAAAGCGAAAATTTCCAGAAAGAATGAAGCCAAAAGTAGTGAGCCTGCCGAGAAGCCTGCTCCGAGTCTGAAGCACAGAATCAAAGGACTTCTCTCGAGTTTTGCCGACTACTATCTCTATCGTGTAAGCCTCACCCCTTCGCACCACCTCAGGAACTTTGTCTATCGCCATATCTGCGAGATGAAACTTGCCCAGAATGCAGTCATCTATTACGGCACAGAGGTCCGCAACCCTGCCAATATCACAATAGGAAAAGGCAGTGTTGTTGGCGATCAGTCAATTCTTGACGGACGCAACGGCATCAGCATTGGCGAGAACGTAGTTCTAAGCACGAACGTCAAGATTTGGACTGAGCAACATGACCACCGGGATCCATGGTTCCGTTGCGACACACAGGAACACAATCCCGTCACCATTGGCAACAGAGCATGGATAGGTCCTCATTCTATCATTCTGCACAGTGTGAACATTGGTGAAGGAGCCGTTGTAGCAGCAGGTTCCGTCGTTACGCACGACGTGCCTCCATTCACGATTGTCGGTGGCGTTCCTGCCCAGAAAATCGGCGAGCGCAACCGCGATCTTCGTTACACGCTGACGGGTGAGCATCGTTCCTTCCTTTAAATCCTCAGAAAAACATCGTCATGAAGATAGCCGCCATACTTACTGTTTTCAACAGAAAGGAGAAAACGCTCCATTGCCTACAATGTCTGTATGCAGCCTTGGCTTCATACCAGTCATCGGAACAGGCAAAGGGCGCAATCAGCCTTTCGGTTTTTCTAACCGACGATGGTTGCACCGATGGAACTTCAGAGGCGCTTAGGGAAACATTCCCAGAGGAAGACATTCGCATCTTACAAGGCGACGGCAATCTTTTCTGGGCAGGAGGAATGCGACTTGCCTGGCAGGCGGCTATTGACGAGGGTACCGACTGGGACTATTTCCTGCTACTCAACAACGATACTTACGTCTATGCCAATCTGTTCGACGAACTTCTCAAAGCCGATGATTACGGCAAGCAATTGAAAGGTGTTGGTGGACTGAGTTCTGGCATTACATGCGAAGTAGGCGACAAAGACAATATCACATATGGCGGCTTCAATTTCGTCAACAAGACAAAAGGACGTCATGTAACCGTAAAGCCGACGGGTACTCCGCAGGAAGTTGACTTGGTGTCAGGAAATATTCTTTTAGTGAACAAGAAAGTTGTTGAGACCATCGGCATCTTCTACAAGGGATTCCGGCACGATCTGGCCGATCACGACTATAACATGACTGCCAATCGTCACAACTTTCCCGTGATGGTGACAGCCAATGTCTGTGGCGAATGCGAATTTGACCATGCGTCGAATGAAAACGAGATACAGCAACTCAAGAAAATGACGCTTGCTGAAAGAAAGAAGTATCTCAGCAGCCCCACCCATTCCGATCACGACTATCTCCTGCTGGTTCGCCGTAATCTGCCGCTTCGCTATCCGATGACGCTACTTCTCAGGACCATCAGACTCTACTGCCCGTCCTTCTATCATCGCATCACCCAATTCCGAGGAGTCTACAAAGATTCGAAATAGACCATCAAAATTAAGAACATGCAGCGAGGAAAAGCACTATTCATAGGATTCAAACGCCACGACAGCATTCTTGTAGGAGGCGGTGTGGCAAATATGAGATGCCTGAAAGCCCTAAGGACTTACTTCGGCGATGAGAATGTGACCGAATACTACATTCTCGACGAAGCCAATGGACGTTCTCTGTGGAGTTATGCGAAGGCGGTTTGTCTGTTCCCCTTCGACTATCACAACGGACTGACACCAAAGAAGGTGCAGGAGGTCGTTGAGATGTCAAAGGACTTCGACTTTGTTTTCCTAAGCACGAGCGTTGTCGGCCTCATCGCCAAGAAGTTGAAAGAAAGCGGCTACAAGGGAAAAATTATCACCCACTATCATAACGTCGAAAGTATCTACTACGATGCACAGATGCCTCGATGGCTGCCTGGCAGACAGGTTGTTGTACGTTGTGCGGCTCATAACGATGAATATGGCTGGAAATATTCCGACAAGACCATCACTTTGAGTAGCCGAGACGCCAATTATCTGGAAAAACACTACGGAGGAAAGGCCGACGCCATCATTGGAGTAGCAATGGAGGATAAGTTCCGCCCTGTCGATGAACAGCAACTCACGAGCAAGAAGCCTTTGTGTCTTTTCTTGGGAGCCTATTCGAAGCCAAATAATGACGGTGTACTCTTCTTTGTCAAAGAAGTGTTGCCTCATGTCGACATCAATTTCAAGGTGGTAGGAAAGGGAATGGCCAAACTCCAGGAAGAGAATGAATGTATGAAGGACATCGAAGTCATTAGCGATGCACCCGACCTGCGCCCCTATTTCGAGGAAGCCGATTTCATGATTCTCCCGATTTTCTCCGGCAGTGGAATGAAAATCAAGACCTGCGAGTCGCTCATGTATGGCAAGAATATCCTGGGTAGCGACGAGACTTTTGAAGGCTATGAGGTTGATACCGATAAGGTGGGCGGACGCTGCAACACCGCTGACGACTACATCTGTGCCTTGAAAAACTATAGTGAAAATCCCATCCCACGCTTTAACAAATACAGCAGGGAGATTTACCTGAAAAACCATTCCGAAGAAAGGCATAATAGCATCATCAGTTCAGTCTTCTCTGAATAAAATAACGACTCTTCCTTGGTGGTTTGCAACAAAATCACTACCTTTGTGCGCTAATTATGTTTGAAATGTCGACGCAGAGCCATCATATACAATACGACAAGATTCGCAAAACCAGTTCTAAAGACCTGGTATCTGTGGTTATGCCCATGCACAATGCCGCCAAATTCATCGGCGAGGCAATTGAGTCGGTCATCGCCCAGACTTATGAGGAATGGGAACTGCTGATTGTAGATGACAACTCGAAAGACAATTCAATGGAGATAGCACAGGAATATGCCGAGAAGAATCCCCGTATTCATGTACTTTCCAACGATCGTCCCATCGGAATGCCCTCAGCACCACGAAATGTTGGCATCAAGGCTGCCAAAGGTCGGTTTATTGCATTCCTCGACAGCGACGACTTGTGGTTTCCGCAGAAACTGGAACAGCAGATTGCTTTGTTCAAAGACAATCGAACGGCTATCGTATTTGCCAATTACGAGAAAATCGACGAAGAAGGCAACCGCGCCAACCGATTTATCATTGCTCCTCCCACTGCCACCTATCGCACGCTGCTTTATGGAAACGTCATCGGAAACCTGACAGGAATCTACGACACACAAAAGGTTGGAAAGGTCATTATTCAGGATATTCATCATGAGGACTATGTAATGTGGCTCCACATTCTCAGAAAAGGCTACATTGCCCAGAACACCAACACAACACTCGCAGCCTATCGTGTGTGTGGTCAGTCGGTTTCAGCGAACAAACTGAAGGTGATTGGCTGGCAATGGAATATATATAGAAAGGTAGAACACCTGAACTTTATCCCGTCAGTTTTCTACCTTATGAGTTATGCCTACAAGGCATTTGCGAAGAGCATCGTCTAATTTCTCTTTTCTGCACCTTTCGTACTTAACTTGATTTTGAATAATTGATGTAATGTTCATATTGTGATCATTACAAGCAAAACATGTATCCCTTTCCTTCAAAGATACACTCCTGACTCTGGAAAGCAATGCTTTGGACCATACGGAGACTTGCTCTATAATGTAGAAAGCAATGCTTTTAATCATACAGATACTTGCTCTATAGGGTAGTGAGACATGCTCCATAGGGTAGTGAGACATGCTCCTTAGGGTAGAAAGAGATGCTTTATTGGGTAGTAAATAATGCTTTATAGAATTGAGAGACTATCTTTTTTCGCTTAACACCTACCCACCTACCATAACACAGCGCAAACGCCCTCCAGCAAAGGGTTTGAAGCATGGTAGGTCTTCGTCGAAGACCTACCATAGACCTACCATAGACCTACCATCGGGAGACAATCTTAATCACTTCTGGACAAAAGATATTTTTTAAATAAGATCTTCCTAAAATCCTGATTTTCAGGCTATTAGAAGCTCCTTCCACATTTTCATCTTTTCTCTTTTTCCCTTTTCATCATGGTAGGTCTATGGTAGGTGTATGGTAGGTGTAAAGAAAAGACCTACCATGCCCTCAGTCCTTTATTCATCGGGGTTCCAGAGGGGTTATGGTAGGTCGGTAGGTCTTTTTGCTTTTTCTTCAGCAAAGGAACTTTATTGCTTCTGATAAACTCGTACCCAGTCGAACTGAGTTTCATAGACATAGCCTGGATCAGGATCACCGCCAAAAATTCCAACTCGCCTCAAACTCTGGTTCAGAATGATATAGAACGGATGGTCAAAAGGCCACTGACCCTGCTCCAAAGCCTTCGGGTCGGTTGACTTCTGATAGGTTCCTGTCACGCGTCCATCAATCATGAACACCAATTTCGTGGGCGACCATTCCAAACCATAGACGTGCCAGCCTCCTACATTCAGTTTATGAACAAACTGATTCGCGGGACTTGTCTTCTTCAGATTGTAGGTCCAATTGGTGTGAATGGTGTGATGAGCCTCCGCATAATTGCCAAATGATTCGAAAATGTCAATTTCACCACCCACAGGATTAGGCTTTGCGGGTGGTTCGGGCATCAACCAAATGGCAGGAAAACTACCATGATGAAGTTTCGTCTTTGCACGAACCTCTATCTTTCCATATTGGAAAGAGAATTTCTTTTGGGTCTCCACTGCGCCCGTAAGCATCATAGCCGTATCGGCGGGATTCTCCGTATTGCGAATCGCACGACAGACCAACTTGCCTTTCTTGATGAACGCGACCTTCGGCGAATTGCTAATCCAGCGATTCCACGTGCTCCATCCACGAGGCGAAGTGCTCCAGATATCAGGGTTAGGCGCACTGCCGTTCTTGCCGTTGAACTCATCGGCAAATATGAGTTTCCACTGCTGTTCCTGCGCACGAACACCCGCCGTATCGGCCGTCAGACCTAAGAGAAGAATCACGCTAAAAATACTTTTCCACATCATTATTGCTCGCATAAAATTTACTACTAACTAATGCCAAAATCTAATGCTGCAAATATACTAATTATTTTTTAAAATTCTTTTGAAAAAAATGCAATATTTTCAAACTATATACGTTTATAAAACATACAAACGCATTACTGAAGGCATGACAATACTTGAAAACGGATACGTTTTAGATGGAATGAACGAGTTAGAGCGCAATACAAAGCGTTTCTTCGACTTTCTCGTTGCTCTATTCTGCCTAATCGTATTCTCGCCTCTTTTCTTAATCTGCTATATCGCCGTGAAACACGAAGATGGTGGACCCGCTATTTTCAAGCAGGAGCGTATTGGTCGCTTCGGCCGTCCTTTCAATATCTATAAGTTCCGCTCAATGCGACTGGATGCTGAAAAAGACGGACCTGCCCTCTATCAGCACGAAAACGAAACTCGAATGACCAAGGTTGGAAAATTCCTCCGTGCTCACCATCTTGATGAATTGCCTCAGTTGTGGAATGTATTGAAAGGAGAAATGTCGTTTGTTGGACCGCGCCCCGAACGCGAATTCTTCATTAAGCAAATCATGGAACACGACCACCGCTACACTTATCTCTATCAGGTTCGCCCAGGCGTCACTTCCTATGCTACGCTCTACAATGGCTACACTGACACGATGGAGAAGATGCTGCGCCGACTCGAACTCGACCTTTATTATCTGGAACATCGTTCCTGGTGGTTCGACATCAAGATTCTCTTTAATACTTTCATGAACATTGCCATTGGTAAGAAGTTCTAAGTAATCCCCACCTCTGAAAGGGACATTTTCATTATTATACTAAAAGTGCAGGAGCAACTTGATTCTCCTGCACTTATTCTTTTTATCTGATGTTCCGTCGAAACGGACTCAACGTGTCGTTATCCATCTTGGAATCATTCCACGACACCTTCTTGATTATTACGTTTGCCTATTGTTTCTTGAACAACAAACGCAGATTCTCATCTGATAGCATCATACTGCCACTCGAGAGTTCCTCTATCTTGAAGGTGGCACTTTCTATCTGATTGATACCAAACGGCCTGAGTACTTCAGCATCCTCAAGTTCAGGGTCTCCATCCTCACGCTTGTCCTTATAGAGTTTCTCGATAATCAGTTTCTCCTCATCATAGATGAAATGGCTTACGTAGCGCTGACCTTTCTCCAAATCTGGCGAATAGAGTTGGAATATCGTGCCTTGCACAAGCCAGAAACGACGTTCCTGATGCAAATCGCAGACGCCACCAGTTGAGATGGTATCAACCGAAATCAAATGCCAGTAGCCGTCGAGTTTTCCATTCTCCGAATGCTCCAAATCAACAATTCCGCACGAAGCCAACAGCGACAAAGCACAGAGTGGAATCAACTTACGTACCTTTCTTAAATATGTTTTCATTTTCATATTTCAGCGTTACTTGTTTCAGAATTTAAGCAGTCCCTGTTTGCTCACAGTGAGTTGGAATCCGTAGTTGTGGTCGAGAATATAGCCCATATCCATTCCGTAGGCGCCTTTCAATAGCCATCCGTGTGGGAAATGATAGGCGGCCTCAGCCATCATACTGACGTTATGATGTTTCTTCACATAGGGCTGGTCGTAAGTGCCGAATCCTTCCTGATAGGTTGCCATGAGCCGATAGGAAAGTCTTGAGGTTGGCTGGCCGCTCACACCCAGATGGAATGCCATGAAGCGATTGTCCTTGAAATCAATGACGCCATCGGTATTATAGATTGGCGACCGATAAAGCGGATTACCCATTGTCTGGCCCCAGTGTTGCCAACCTGTGTAGATGTAGTGGTTGTAGAAATTGTCCTTACCACTGATGTGGTCCGACAAAGATGGAGTATGGTCGTGATAGACCGGACCGCTCTGATATTTGGTGTAAATATACTCAAACACAACGTCTCGCAGCCATGTGCCATACTTCATGTTGAACTCTAGTCCGAGCAGCATGTCCTTGAAGTCGTAGATGAAATAGCGGCGTTTCTTGTTGACATTCCATTCATTACCAGTTCCATAACCGTTATAGTCCATCTGCAACATCGACGAATGGTCCTCGAAGTATTTCTCCGCATAGAAGCCCAACTTCCAGGAATCCTCATCGTAGTTCACACGCATGAGCCATGATCCCAGTTGGTTACCTTCTGCATTCTGATATTCGGTTCCCGTCTCAGGCACATCGGCTCCACCAGGCATGAAGGCGTGCCACATGCCACTCAGTCCGTTATTACCTTTGAATACGAGCATCTTATCGCCTGAAGGAACATAGGCCGTACCGCCAAACTGTGCAGCCATTTCCAGTCCAAGTTCCACCGAAAGTGGGAAGAAACGCTCGGGATAGCCAATCATCAGATAGCCGGCCTTCGAGTGGAATAGCGCCCCATCAGTGTATTTCTGCTTCATCTGCGTGAAATCGTGCTGCCAGTTTTGGTCTGTGGTCTTTCCATAGGCAATGTGACCTTTGAGTCGAAGCCAGCCTTTAGTATATGGAACTACCCAATAATCGGGCAACGCCAGACGAACTTGCGGAACGGGGCGGGCGTTAATGCCCAATGTCTGCGAGCCACTGCTAAGATAATTGTTCTTCAACTGCATCGGGAATTCCTTCGCACCAACAGTCAGAACGCCATGAAGCCAGCGCATCTCACCAAAAGCCTGCTGTACCACCAGACTGCTCGTGTAATTGTGAGCAACAGCCACATCAACTCCATAGCCAAAGCCCCAATGACGAAGTGAGTCCTCCGTCAACGGACGGACAAGCGAACCACGCAGATAGCCGTTGGTTCCTTCCAACGAACTCAGTCCGTACTTATTTGCATTCAGCCACAATGGCGTCTGACCATCCGACAATGATGCCTGAGCCTCCAGTTTGTATTCCAATCCACTCAACAGGTGCAAAGGTTCCTTCTCGTTGTATTTCTGCTGCGCCTTGCTTCCAGCAAAGACAAAGCAACAAACCAACAAGACTGCAAGCCTTGTTCCACCTATATTCCAGATTCTATCTTTATTCCTATTGATCATCTTCTTCTCAATAATGTTTTCTTTTATCTATTCGCAACAAAACCAACTCCATTTCTTTGCAATTTCGTTACTTTGTTACCTTGTTACTTTGTTACTTTGGAAAGTTACTTTGTTACTTTGGAAAGTTACTTTGTTACTTTGTTACCTTGTTACTTTGGAAAGTTACCTTGAACCGGTTTACCTTCCTTATCACCTCGCCCACTTCCTCGTCAGTCAGCACTGGACTCATCGGCAACGAAAGTTCCTCCCGGCTCAGTTGTTCCGTGATGGGAAGCGACTGCGCATTCCACTCACGATAGCAAGCCTGCTTGTGTGGCGGTATCGGATAATGGATGAGCGTTTCCACTCCTTCATCAGCCAGATATTGCTGTAATCGGTCGCGCTTCTTCGTGAAGACGGGGAACAAATGATAGACATTCTCACCATCTGCCATCGGTTTCGGCAATCGAATGAGCGGATTGCTGATTTCCTGCTCATAACGGCGACCTATCTGCTGACGACGAGCATTATCTTCGTCGATATAACGAAGTTTCACCTGAAGCAAGGCCGCCTGAATCTCATCCATACGGGAATTTCGGCCAACGTAGTCGAACACATACTTCTTGCTCGAACCATAGTTACCCAACGAACGTATAGTCGCTGCCAACTGGTCGTCATCAGTCGTCACTGCTCCACAATCTCCCATTGCCCCAAGATTCTTTCCAGGATAAAAACTATGACCAGCCGCATGACCCAAAGAACCTGTTCTTTTAGAGGAGAGTGGAGAGTGGAGAGTGGAGAGAGAATACTCATTCTCACCATCATCTGCTGAGAGTGGCAAATCTCTCTCCACTCTCCACTCTCCTCTCTCCACTAATCTCGCTCCCTGTGCCTGAGCGTTGTCTTCTATCAACAGCAATTGATGGCGGCGACATAGATCACCGATTTTCTCAGTGTAAGCACAGCGACCATAGAGATGAACGAGCAGCAAAGCCCGCGTGCGAGGAGTCAATAGTTCTTCGATACGGTCAGGATCAATCTCCAGTGTGTCGAGTCGAGGCTCCACAAATACCGGACGAAGTCCATTCTCTGTAATAGACAGCACAGAAGCAATGAACGTGTTGGCAGGCACCAACACCTCATCACCCTCATGAAGCAGACCCATCTCCTTATAGGCACGGAAGATAAGGGTCAGCGCATCAAGTCCATTTCCCACACCAATGCAGTGGCGAGTACCAATAAACGACGCATATGCCGACTCGAACGCCTCCACTTGTTCACCTAGCAGATAGCGCCCCGAGTCGATCACCTGTCTTGCCGCCTCATGATATTCCTCAGCGTGGCAGGCCGTCACTTTCTGTAGATCCAGAAATCTGATCACTCTGTCTTCCTTTTTTATTATAACGCACGCGTTCCTTATTTATTGCATGCGGCAAAGAAAAGTTCATCAAAACCTCATCCCACTCTCCTCTCTCTACTCCCCTCTCTCCCCTATTCTACAACTATAGGGATTTTCCCCCTACGGTTTAGGGAAAATCCTTTTGGAAGGTATATTTTTCATTGTATCTTTGCAACGTGAAAAGGTGGAAACACCTCTAACAAACAACAAGAGTGTAAATAAAAAGAAATATTAAATTTTTAAATTTTGAAGATTATGAAGAAGATGATGACCGCCCTTGTGGCACTGTTCGCATTCGTAACATCGGCAAGCGCCATGAGTTACGAGCAGGCCCGCCAGCAGGCTTTGTTCCTGACCGACAAGATGGCCTATGAACTCAACCTTACGGAAGAGCAGTATGAAGCAGCCTACGAGATCAATCTTGATTATCTCATGAGTGTTAACAGTCAGGACGACCTCTATGGTCTTTACTGGGAGCACCGTAATCTTGATTTGAGTTACATCCTTCTCGACTGGCAATATCGCATGTATCTTGATGCCACCTACTTCTATCGTCCTCTCTACTGGGACGCTGGTTACTGGCACTTCGGCATCTATGCACGCTACCCCTATCGTGACTATTTCTACTTCGGATATCCCCGCTTCTATAGTGTCTATCGCGGTGGTCACGCTTGGCACATGAATGGTGGACGTTCCTGGTATCACGGTCGCAGATTCGCACCTGTCGGCAGAACTCGCAGCAACCACTTCGGAATGCAGAACCGCTTTGATCGCGGCGACTACGGACGCGGCAGTCGTGGCTTCGGCACCCAGAATCACGGTAGAGGCAACTATAATAACGGAAATCGTGGAAACAATCGTGGAAACGGTAACTACAACAACGGCAATCGTGGAAACAATCGTGGAAACGGCAACTACGGTACTGGCAATCGTAGCAACCGCAACGGCTCAATGCAGGTTGCGCCCAATACACAACACAATGGCTCAGCAATGCAGCAGAATCGCGGAACCTACAATAACCAGAACGGAAACTTCGGAGGCTCACGCCAAAGCAGCACCCGCACTACTGTAGGACGCCAGTACAATAACTCTTCACGCTCAAACGCCACAACCTCTCCGCGCAGCACTTTTACACCCTCGCGTAGCGTAGGTTCCCGCAGCGTCAGCACTCCTTCACGCAGTGTAGGTTCTCGCAGTGTAAGCACTCCCTCTCGCAGCGTAGGATCAAGCAGCCGCAGTTCAAGCACTCGCAGTTACAGCACGCCCTCACGCAGTTCAAGTTCTCGCAGCGTCAGCACTCCTTCTCGTAGTTCCAGCACACGCAGCGTAGGCATGAGCAGCAGTCGTGGTGGAGGTTCACACAGCAGCGGTGGTTCTCGTGGAGGCGGCAGTTCACGCGGTGGTGGCGGTCACTTTGGCGGACACAGATAATACATCTGTCTGATTCATATATAATACACTTCTTACTAGAAAAGCCCTGGATCATCTGATTCAGGGCTTTTCACATGGTGTAAGGGGCAAGGAGCAAGGGGCAAGGGACAAGAGAAATGCTTTAGAGGCAATGTTTGAGAGAGAATTCTGAGCCTGTCATTGAATCGCGACCAAATAAACTAATGTCTGCAACTCCCGCAAATCCTGAACTTCTAAACTCCTAATCTTTTGCAACTTCTAAACTCCCGAACTCCTGAACTCCTGAACTCCCAAACTAAAATTACCTTTTTACAGTTCCAACTCTCTCACTTCGCAGTTCATCATCTTCTCAATCTCGTTCATCTTCTTGCCCGTATAGACGCTCTGAATGGCCTTGTTAATGATTCCATGACCAACAGCAAGTACCGTCTGCCCAGGATAAGTTTCGCGCATCAAATCCAAAAACTTCCTTGCGCGACTCTTCATCTCTTCCAGCGTTTCTATATCCTTTGGCCAGATCTCATCTTTCAGATCTGGAATGAATCGTCCCGTAAACGAGCCCCAGTCGCGCTCCCTCAATAGAGGAGTCTTCATATAGGTTTCTCCAGCATAAAACGAAGAAGTATCTGAAGAAGATTGAGATGTAACAGAAGTAAGTTTAGATGTACCAGACGAGAGTTTAATCGCATCTGATGAGCGTAAAAATGAATCCGATGAATGTGAAGACGAATCCAATGAGTATTGGGGCGAATCCGAAGAACGTGATGAAGATTCCGTCGAAGCATCAGAGGACGGGCTCCCTCCCTGCAGGGGAGGGCGGGGGGAGAGGCTCCCTCCTCCCCTCCTCTCTTCCAGAATAATCCTGAGTGTTTCCTCAGCCCGAGCCAGATCACTCGAAACAAACGCATCAATATGCTCACTGCACAGACGTTTTCCCAGTTCTCGAGCCTGCTCCATACCACACAGGGTCAGACGACCATCCGTCTGACCCTGCATTATTTTGTTCACGTTGTCCACAGTTTCACCGTGGCGCACCAAGAGTAATTTTGTCAAACCTTAATCGTAGATTTATCTTATCGCTTTCCACCGAAGTGGCCGCTGCTGTTCGAGGTTGCACCCTGACGGGTTGTAGTCTGCTTCTGCTGAGTATTCTTACTGCTGCTGGAAGAGTTGCTGCTCCCCACCGAGCGAGTCCTACTAGTAGAAGAACCACTGCTTCCTACCGAACGACTTTGATTGTTGCTATTCGTACCAAACCGGCGAGTGCCCTGATTGCCATTATTATTGCGATTGTTCGTACCCGGCTGATAACCATTCTGCTGACCGCGACTTCCATTGTTCGGCTGACTGAAGTGGTTATTACCGTTATTTCCCCTGTTAGAGGGCTGAACATTCCAAGAAGCACCATTGCCTACATGACGCTCAGACGGCTTGCTGATATTGCGACCCTCGTAGAAACTGATGGTTCCACGATTGCGACCTCCACGATAGGTTCCATACATCGTGGGCGGCTGGCGGAAATGGTTTCCACGATCATAGCGCATATAGATGTTGAACACCCACGAACCGCTACGCCAATAGATGGGCTGATAGAAATCAACTGTGGTGATATACTTGCGATACTGCCATGTGGTGAGTACAAAGCGCAGATCGGTGTTACGACGGTTCCAGTAGATTCCGAACACATCATCTTCATAGCGGATTGAGAGGAAGTAGTCGAGGTTGATCTCATAGACAGCCTCATACTGATCCATCGTCAGGCGCAGTTCGTATGCCATCTTGTCGGAGAGGAACAGAGCTTCTTGCCGTGCCTGCGTGAAGCTCATTGCCTGGGCGGCTACGACTATCGTCGTCAGCACTGCCGTCATCATCATCTTCTTCATCATGGTTATGAACGATTTTAATATTTACTGATTTAGATTTACTACTTACACGCTGCTTGAGCAGCCTTACACTCTTTTGACTGCAAATATACAAAAAAGTTTAGAATCAGCCATCAGTATTCGTCATTTTTTTCATTCTTGAGAGCATAGTCCTCCAAGCGCCCACGCTCATTCCCATGATTGTTCGTATCTCCTCATCGCTCTTTCCCAAGTGGCTCATGATCAAGGTGAAGCGCTGCTGGGGCGAAAGCAACGAATAGCCCTCCTGCAGCACCACCGAGAACGGAATGTCGCGTATGCAGTAGTAAGTCTCGAAGTCCTGATAGTCGCGCTTATACCAGTTCTTCGTGTTGCCGCCCGCCATGAACTGCTCGTAGAGC
>JAILFH010000093.1 GCA_024697645.1 Prevotella sp. | reverse complement strand
CACGAGCTGGCGCACTTCCACGCGCCGCTCGGTGTTCGGCAGCTGGATGCCTTCGCCGATAGAAACGAGGAACGAAGGCAGTGTCAGCTGGTTCTGGGCGTTGCGCAGGATGTTCATGCGCGGCCAGGCTCCCCAGTGCTGCAGGGCGTAGTTGATGTAGTTCATCTTCTCTTCGGCCGTGGCATCCTCAGCCTGGTCCATGAAGTTATAGCGCTCAATGGCCAGTTCGCCACACTCCTTCAAGTCCTGATATTCATTGATGAGCGAATCAATTGTCTGCAGATATTTCGACTTGCGAATCTCATTCACGTCGGCAAAACGGTCTTTCTGTGTCTGATAATAGGCGCAGATACAGGCTGCTGGTCGATTGTTATGAGCAAGATACCAGTCGTGGAGCAACTTGTATTCCCCTGCTTCCATACCGAGCACGTGCAGCAGGTCGCCTCCGAAAGTGTAACTGTCGGAACCTTCCACGAGAGCAGGCTCATAGCCCTTCGACGACTGCTTTGACAACAGTTCGACAGGCTCGACCGATTTTGCATAATATTCAGCCGAGAGTTGCTTGTATTCGGCTTTGTCAGGGTCGTCGGCTCCGAATCGGTAGCCGTAGCCGTTTGACTTGTCTTTATAGATGCGGCCTAAGACGCTCTGATACACAGCCGAAAGCACTCGGTTGTTGCTCTTCTCCGCCTTTGCCAACTCAGCCTTCACGCGTTCGAGTTCAATGTCGGCGGAGTCTGGGGCAATCTGGGTTTGTACGGCAGCACGACGAAGTTGGGCTTTGAGCAAATGACCGTAACTGCGCTCCGATTGTGCCTTGGCGGCAATCTTTCCGAGCACGTCCAGTTCGGTCTGCGGCAAGTCTTTTTCCTGCGCATCGCTCACCTGTTTCCATAACCCCGTGTAACCTTGTGCCATAACTTGTAAATTCGACCAAGCCATCAGAATGACTACAGTCAGTAATATTTTTTTCATCATAGTCCTTTTTCTATTAGGAGGCGGTTGCCCGCACAGATGTTTCACTATTAATCTGCAAAAATAACGAAAATCTTGTAAATGCTGAAACTATTTAAGAACTTTTCAACATAATTCATAAAATTCTCCCATCTCGCTTGGCTATTTCACGAAATTATCGTACATTTGCAAATTAGACAATCTTCTAATTTGAACTAAGTCAAACCTAAAAATATTAAGAATATGTTGACAATTGGAGATAAGGCGCCCGAGATATTGGGACGCGACGAGAATGGAAATGAACTTCGGCTGAGCGATTTTGCGGGTCGCAAGTTGGTGTTGTACTTTTATCCGAAGGATTCTACGCCCGGATGTACCAATGAGGCTTGCAACCTTCGTGACAATTACAATCGACTCCTCGAGAAAGGCTACGCAGTTCTTGGCGTAAGTGTTCAGGACGAGAAGTCGCACCGTAAGTTCATCGAGAAATATCAGTTGCCTTTCCCGCTGATTGCTGATACGGAGCACACTCTCGTCGAGGCGTTTGGCGTCTGGCAGGAGAAGAAAATGGCGGGTCGCACCTATATGGGCACTGTTCGTACTACGTTTGTCATCGACGAACAGGGCGTTATTGCTGAGGTCTATGGCCCCAAGCAGATTAAGGTGAAGGAGCACGCTGAGCAGATTCTCGGATAATCGCAGCAACCATCTGCTGAATATTTTTCTGGGCAACTTCCTTTCTGAGGGCTTCGTCAAGGGCGAGGCCTTCAGGATTGATGCATTCCACGCGGCTAAATCCCGCTTGGAGCAGTAGTTCTTTGTCTCTGATTCGGCCTGCTATCAGCGCGACGGGAGTGTCTCCAGCCTGATTGAGAATTCCCTGTGGCACCTTCCCCATCAGCGTCATCTTGTCGGAAGTTCCTTCGCCAGTGATGATGAGACTTGCATCACTGCTGAGCGAACTGAAGTTGACGGCTTCGAGCAATAATTCAATTCCCGACTTTTGTCTGGCATTCAGGTATTGCATGAAGGCATAGCCCAAACCTCCTGCAGCCCCTGCCCCAGCATCGTTTGAGCGGTCGTAGCCAAAATGGCGGGCGGAGAATGTGGCAAATGATTGCGCCCGATGGTCCAGTAGTTCCACCATCTCTTCTGATGCTCCTTTCTGGGGAGCAAACACATGGGCTGCTCCCTGTGGTCCGCAGAGTGGATTGCGAACATCAGTGGCGATGGTGAATTCCACATCGTTCAGTTGCTTGATGTCGTCCCAGTGGCCCTTGGGTGCAAACACGTCAATCAGCGCGCGTAGCATTCCTGTTCCATTATCGCTTGTGGCACTTCCACCAAGCCCCACCATCACGCGTCGAGCACCTCGTTTGACGGCGTCGGCAACTAGTTGTCCTGTGCCATAACTTGTGGCAATCAGCGGATTGCGTTCCTCCTGACTGAGCAGCATCAATCCACTTGCCTGAGCCATTTCAATCATTGCCTCTTGGCCGCGCATCACATATTCAGCACGAATAGGGCGCCATAGAGGGTCGAACACCTCTACGCTCACTCGCTCTCCACCTACAGCCTTTTCGTAGGCATCGAGAAATCCCTCTCCTCCGTCACTGACAGCGACTTCTACCACATCAGCCTCGGGACATGCTTCTCTGATGCCTCGTGCCGCTGCCTCATTGGCTTCAGCCGATGTCAGACAGTCTTTGAACGAATCTATGGCAACTACGATTTTCATTCTTCTCGATAAATTGTAACTCTTGAACAGCCCGAAGGGCGTTGAACCCTTGAACTTTTGAACCCTTTGAACTTTTGAACCCTTTGAATTTTTGAACCCTTGAACTTTTGAACCCTTGAACTTTTGAACCCTTTGAATTCTTGAACCCTTGAACTTTTGAACCTTGAACTAGGGCGAAGCCCGTTGAACTTTGAACTTTGAACTAGGGCAAGCCTATTCTGCCGAAATCACGACAAAGGTAATGATTTTTTTGTTAATCACAACTTTTTTTGGGGCAATTATTGAGCATTCTTATTCGCCGCCGATAGCCTAAGCCAAAGTCGTAAATAATACAAAAGTAAAGAAAAATGTAAATAAGAAAGGAAAATTAACTACTTCCTTTACTCAAACTTCACGATTATTTGTAACTTTGTAGCGTGATTTATGTTAATGACCATATCGACGATTTTGACCTTGAGGCGGCTTTGCCTTTGCTTTCTGAGCAGCGGCGCGAGCAGGTGATGCGCTTCCGCCACGAACTCGGGCGGCGCACTTCAACAGCGGTCTATTTGCTACTCTGCGAAGGTCTCCGCAGCGAATATGGCATTACGGAGAAGCCCGTGTTCACTTATGGTCCTCATGGTAAGCCGATGCTGACGGGACATCCCGAGATTCATTTCAACATGAGTCATTGTCGGGAGGCTGTGACCTGCGTGTTGAGCGATTGTCCTGTGGGTATCGACATCGAGTCTGTAGGTCGCTTCAATGAAAGTGTCGCCAGATACACGATGAACGATGAGGAACTTCAGACCATCCTGCAGGCGGATAGGCCCGATGTCGCCTTCATCCGACTTTGGACGATGAAGGAAGCGTTGCTGAAACTCTCTGGGCATGGGCTTTGCGACAACATGAAAGATGTGCTCCTCGATGCTCCTGAGATCACTACCGTAGAGAGTCCCGACGGGCGCTACGTCTATAGTGTGGTCTATGGGCAGAAAATCACAACCGAACAAGAGAAATAATCAAAAATAGATAATCATATGAATGCAGAACCAAAACGCTACGGTCATTTTGATGACCAACATCGTGAGTATGTGATTACAGATCCGCAGACCCCGTGGCCTTGGATCAACTATCTGGGCAACGAGGATTTCTTCTCGCTCATTTCCAACACCGCTGGCGGCTATTCCTTCTACAAGGATGCGAAGTTTCGCCGACTGACGCGCTATCGCTACAATGGTGTTCCGATGGACAATGGCGGACGCTATTTCTACATCAAGGAAGGCAATCAGACTCCTTGGTCACCGGGTTGGAAACCTTGCAAGACGCCCCTCGATTTCTATGAGTGTCGTCACGGAATGAACTATACCCGAATCACGGGTCAGAAGAATCAGGTGGAGTGTTCGGTGCTGTTCTTTGTTCCGCTCCGCACTTGGGCTGAGGTGCAGAAACTGACGCTGAAGAATCTCTCTCAGGAGGTGAAGCGCCTGAAGTTGTTCTCCTTCCAGGAATGGTGCCTCTGGAATGCTGCCACCGATATGGAAAACTTCCAGCGAAATTTCTCCACGGGTGAGGTGGAGATTGAGGCTCCTGGCTTTGGAGGAACACCTGCTGATGCCGCTTGTTCGGTGATTTATCACAAGACCGAATACAAGGAGCGCCGCGACCACTATGCCTATTATTCGGTGAATACGCCCGTACAAGGATTCGATACCGACCGCGAGTCGTTCATCGGCCTTTATAACGGCTTCGAGGCTCCCGAGTGTGTCGTTGCCGGACAGCCCAAGAACTCAGTCGCTCACGGTTGGAGCCCCATCGCCTCTCATTTCATTGAGGTTGAGTTGCAGCCGGGCGAGTCGCGCGACTTTGTGTTCGTTCTTGGATATGTGGAAAACAAGCAGGAGGAGAAATACGACGCTGCTCCCCAGGGAATCATTTCGTCGCTTGGAGCGCTCGACCATACATTTGTCAACAAACAGAAGGCTCATGAGACCATCTCTTGCTTCGATACGACGGAGAAGGTCGATGCTGCCTTTGCCGAACTCTGCAATTACTGGGACCAGTTGCTGCAGATTTATCAGGTGGATTCGGGCAATGCGAAACTCGACCGAATGGTCAACACGTGGAATCAGTATCAGTGTATGGTGACGTTCTGCATGAGCCGTTCGGCTTCGTTCTTCGAGAGTGGAGTAGGGCGAGGCATGGGATTCCGCGATTCCAATCAGGACCTCGTCGGCTTTGTCCATCAGATTCCTGAGCGAGCCCGTCAGCGCATCATCGACATTGCCTCTACTCAGTTCCCCGATGGAGGCTGCTATCATCAGTATCAGCCGCTGACGAAGCGCGGAAACAACGATATCGGCGGAGGTTTCAACGATGATCCCTGCTGGCTCATCTTCGGTACAGTCGCATATATTAAGGAGACGGGCGATTTCTCAATCCTCGAGGAGCCTGTTCCCTTCGACAATCAGCCCGGAACGGAGGTCCCGCTCATGGAGCATTTGCGCGTGTCGTTCAATCACGTCATCGAGAATCTCGGTCCCCATGGGCTGCCCCTCATCGGACGTGCCGACTGGAATGACTGCCTCAATCTGAACTGCTTCTCATGGGATCCGAACGAGTCGTTCCAGACCACTGAGAACAAGTCGGAAGGCTCGAAGGCTGAGTCGCTGATGATTGCCGGTCTGTTTGTCGTAACGGGTCGCGACTATGTGGAACTCTGCCATCAGTTGGAGAAACATTCGCTCAAGTCCCAACTCTCAACCCTTGACTTCGTTGCTGAGGCCTCTCGCGCCGAGCAGGCTGTGAACACGATGGTTGAGGCTGTGAAGCAGTTCGGTTGGGACGGAGAGTGGTTCCTGCGCGCCTATGATTTCTTCGGCAACAAGATTGGTTCCGAAGAGAACGAGGAAGGAAAGATCTTCATTGAGAGTCAGGGTTGGTGCACAATGGCTGGAATCGGACTCGAGGAAGGTCTTGTGGCGAAAGCACTTGATTCTGTGAAGGAGCGCCTCGATTGCGAACACGGAATTGTGCTCAACAATCCTGCCTTCACGACCTATCATGTGGAGATGGGCGAGATCTCGAGTTATCCCGCTGGCTATAAGGAGAACGCCGGTATCTTCTGCCACAACAATCCCTGGGTGATTATCGGCGAGACTGTTGCCGGAAGAGGCGATGACGCTTGGGCTCACTATGCGAAGATTCTGCCTTCCTATGTGGAAGAAGACCGCCAGACGCTGCATAAGGTGGAGCCCTACGTGAACTGTCAGATGGTAGCCGGTAAGGATGCTGCACGACCGGGCGAGGGCAAGAATTCGTGGCTCACGGGTACGGCCGCCTGGATGTGGTACACGATTTCGGAATTCATCTTGGGCATCAAGCCCGACTACAACGGATTGTTCATTGATCCCTGTCTGCCGAAGACGGCCCATGAATATACTGTCCGTCGCCGTTTCCGCGGTGCCGACTACGAGATTCATGTGTTCAATCCGCAAGGCGTCAGCAAGGGCGTTCAGCAAATCACGCTCGATGGTAAGCCGCTTACCTCGTCGGTTGTTCCCTTTGCAGAAGGAAGCCACAAGGTGGAAGTGACGATGGGATAATTCATATTTAATAATATAGAACACTGACCAATGAAAACAATATCGCTACTCACGGTTCTGACTTGTTTGTCACTGGCCGTAAATGCTCAGTCGCCGACGCTATTTCCTGCTCCCGACGCTGAGGGTGTAAATGTCGACACACATCTGCGCATCACTTTCCCCGAAGATGTTCAGGTTGGTACGAAGGGACTCATCCGAGTCTACGATCTCACCACCAAACGGGAGGTCGACCGCCTCGACATAAGCATTCCCGCAGGACCCACGAAGCCGCAGCCCTCTAATCCGGCTGCTATCTATACCCCTGTGCCCTATGACTATTCGGCAACGGGCATCAGCAACCGTAACACCCGACCGGGAACACCTTCGGGAGCGGCAGCGGCGGCCAGCGATCTCGGGCGCTATCAACTCACCATCATCGGTGGGTTCAGCGACGGATTTCATTTCCATCCGATCATCGCTCATGGTCCTACGGCAACCATCTATCTCCACAATAACTTACTTGACTATGGTCATCGCTATCGTGTGACCATCGACAAGACTGTGTTCCCACAGGCTGGACGTTTGCAGTGGACCTTCACCACCAAGCCCTTTTCGCCTGCATCCTCCTCGAAGCGCATCACGGTGGCTGCTGACGGCAGTGGTGATTTCTCTACGGTTCAGGGCGCTCTCGACTTCGTTGAGGACAGACTGTCAGGCGAGGATCAGCGCGTGACCATCTTTGTTCGCAATGGCGACTACGAGGAGTTGGTCTATTTCCGCAACAAGAGTTTCGTAACGATTGAGGGCGAGTCGCGCGACGGAGTGCGGATTCATTATCCAAACAATGAGGTGTTCAATCCCCATCCTGCCGACATCAAGACCAATGAACTGAAAGGGACCTTCCCTTCGCGTCGCGCCGCATTTGCAGCCGACAACTGCACCGATATGATTTTCCGAAACCTCACGCTGCAGACCGATCTGCAGGGTCAGGCTGAAGGCTTCCTCCTCAATGGCGAGCGCAACTACGTGGAGAATGTCCACATCATCGGTTCTGGTGATGCGTTGCAGACCAATGGCAGCGCCTATTATCACAACTGCACAATTGATGGCGGCGGCGACACTGTGCTCGGTCGCGGTCCAACGTTCTTCAATCATTGCACCCTCAGCAGTTGGGGACCATTCATGTGGATTCGCAATACGGAAGAGAATCACGGAAACATCTTCGTCGATTGCCATTTCATCGGTAAGGGGCGCGATGCGGTCATCGCCCGACTACCCGACAATCACGGCAAGAACTATCCTCATGCTGAGGTGGTGATGCTGAATTGTACGCTGGAGGGTGTGCCCGCCGTCGGATTCGGTCCCATCGATGAGTCGGCCCGCACGGCAACGCTCCTTGAGTTCAACAGCACCGACCCCAGCGGACGACCTCTCGACGTTTCCCAGCGACATCCTCTCGTGCGCCAACTTCATCCGCTGCAAGATGCAGCCACTATTGCCAACTATAGCGACAGTCGCTTTGTGCTGAAAATGAAATAACGTTCAACGGCAATATGATTCACTCGAATGTTTGACATAATGACAGGAGCGTACCATCATAGCGTGTCATTGTAGCGTGTCATTATCAATTGAACGACAATTAACCCTCATCACCACCGTCAGAGAATGAGAACCACTTCCACTCTTCCGATATGGGACCACATCGCAAGCCCTAAAGTTCAGCAGCCTTGGTTGTTGATACTCGCTTTGTTGGCTTTCCTATTTGCGCAAACGGAAGTCTGTGCGCAGACGGATCAGGTGGAGAAGAAATCGTGGATCTCAGGCCTTCTGAATAAGCGAAGTTCTCGGGTCAACTACGACACGACCTACATCGCTCGCCCCTATGGTCAACTGACCTTGAAAGTTCGCACCAATATCAGCGGCGACGGCATTCACGCTAAGGGTCGGGTCGACAACTATTACACAAGGGCAAATCTCGAGACGAGCAAAAAGATTACGACGAGCATCGCGGCCATCTATAAGGGAATTGGTGTCGGTATGGCGTTGAATCCTGCGAAGATTTTCGGCAACTACAACGACTATGAACTCAATCTGAACCTCTACAACCCGAGTATCAGTTTTGATGCGAGTTTTCATCGTTCGAAATCACTTTCGGGCACAATCAAGCGCGAAGAAAGAGAGATACATGTGAATAAGGGTGATGCCGACATGCAAGTTTTCAACGTCACGGCCTATTACACTTTCAATCATCGTCGTTTCTCTTTCCCCGCCGCATTCACTCAGAGTTATCTGCAGAAGAAGTCAGCGGGTTCCTGGCTCGCTGGATTAGCCTTTCAGGGCGGTTCGCTCAACACAAGCAAGAAAGCGGCCGAAACGATGCCCGATCTGAAGATCAAGGCGATTCATCTGGGCGTTGGTGGAGGTTATGCTCATAACTTCGTAGTTCACGACAAATGGCTTTTCCACATTTCTATCCTGCCTACGGTGGTGGTGCTGGATAACAACAGTCTGACCATCAACGGAAATAAAAAGTCGTCGCAGCCTATTCGCCTGAATCTGCTGTTGAATGAGCATTTCGCGATGGTTTACAATTTCTCGCCCCGTTATTTCGCCAGTTTAACCGCCGTTGTCAACAATTCTCTTTTCGATGACGAAATGATTATCGTCAATCAGAACAAATGGCGTGTTCGTGTTGCATTTGGATTAAGGTTGTGAGAGCGTTATTCAAGTTTCGGATGTCTTACATCTTCTCCTTGTCCCTTGCCCCGCGCGAAGCGCATCAACTTTTGAACTTTGAACATTGAACTTGGAACAGGGCGAAGCCCAAACATCGGTGAACGATAATCCGTGACATTAATAATTACGTACAAATCTGTGTCATCCGTGGTAAAAAATGAGCCACAAAGGCATATCTCTTGCTCCTTGCTCCTTGCCGCGCGAAGCGCTATCGCATCTCTATGAAACACATTATTTAATTAAATCAAAGCGTCCTCCCCAAATTTTATATCGTATGCGACCTAATGTTAAACGTTCTTAAATTTTTAGATAAATCGCTTGCGATATAATTTTTATTTATTACCTTTGCAGTGCAAACGAAATAAGAAGCAAAAGAAAATGGAAAAGATTTATAATTTCAAGGCTCTCACGAGCAAAGGCAAGGAGTTAGACTTCTCACAGTTCGAAGGCAAGGTTCTTCTGATTGTGAACACCGCCAGCAAGTGTGGATTCACTCCTCAGTTTGCCGGTCTTGAGGAACTCAACCAGAAATATAAGGATCAGGGACTCGTCGTGATTGGATTCCCCTCAGGCGACTTCGCCAATCAGGAACTCGCCGACGGCTCCAAGGCAGAGGAGTTCTGCCAGTTGAACTATGGCGTCACCTTCCAGATTATGAAGAAAGTACACGTGAATGGTGACGAGGCCGACCCCATCTTCAAATATCTGAAGAGCCAGACTAAAGGCGTCATGGGTTCAGCCATCAAGTGGAATTTCACCAAATTCCTCATCTCTAAGGACGGCGCGACCATCAAGCGCTACTCTCCGATGACAAAGCCCGAGAAACTGACAGAAGACATCGAGGCAATGCTCGGATAAAAATCATTCATAAACTTTAATCACATCGAACATTATGCACGCAGAATTACAACTCGACAATCAAGTTTGTTTCAGGCTCTACACCGCCTCGCGTCTTGTGATACAAGCCTATGCTCCCATGTTCAACCGTCTCGGTATCACCTATCCCCAATATCTGGTGCTGATGGTGCTTTGGGAGAAAGATGGTCAGCCCGTCAACGACATTGCACATCGGTTGATGCTGGAGACCAACACGGTCACTCCGCTTCTGCAGCGAATGGAGAAGCAGGGCATCCTCGAGCGCAAACGGGGCGAGCAGGACAAGCGCCAGCAGATTGTATCCCTCACGGAGAAGGGGAAAGCCCTCGAGCAGGAAGCCTTCGACACCATTCCTGAAGGTATGGGCAAACGGCTCCTCGACCCCTGTCCGCTGCATATGGAGGACTATAAGCAACTGGCGGCGGAACTCGACGATATTATTAACACTTTAAAATAAAACCTTTAAAAACAACTTTTTAAAATCAAAACTATTATGGACAAGCAGAAATCAATCGAAGCATTGCAGTTTTTCGTAACTGGCCTTTCTGAAGGCGCATTAGTACACAAAATGCAGGGACAAATTTTCAAGTCTGAGGGCTTCACAAAACTCGGACAGAAGTATATCGACCACTTCACAGAGGAGATGGAGTGGGTAGAGAAGTTCACCGACCGCATTCTCGACCTCGGTGGTGAGGTGAAGATGCAGGGCATGAAGGAGCGCGAACTCATCAAGAATCCCGTTGACTACATCAAGGCTGACCTCGCTATTCAGGAGGCTGGTGTTGACCTCCTCTACAAGTGCATGGAGACACTCGCTGGTGATCCTACCACATACGAAATCATGAAGGGCTATCTGGCCGACGAGGAAGAAGACCTCTACTGGAGTCAGGGTGCTGTCGACATGATCGAGTGCATTGGTGTTCAGAACTGGCTGTTCACTCAGGTTTAATCCCTCAAAGTCACTACGACTATGGCAGACGTTAAGACCGTTTATGATTTTTTGGAGAAGGCCGGCACCTTCTATCTCGCAACCGTTGAGGGCGATCAGCCCCGCGTGCGTCCTTATGGTGCAATGCTGTTCTTCGAGGATAAGATCTACATCATGGCTTTTGGCAAGACCAATGCCACTCGTCAGATTGCAGATAATTCCAAGGCCGAGATTTGCGCCTTCAAGGGTCAGACACTCCGCATTGAGTGCCGCCTGGTAGAGGACAATCGCCCGGAAGTGGGTAAGGCTTTGGTCGACAAGATGCCCGTACTGAAATCCGCACTCGGCGAGAACGGCGAGAATGGTGTGATGTACTATCTCAAAGATGCTACCGCCACATTCTTCAAGATGATGGAACCCGTAGAAACTGTTAAATTCTAAAACCAAACACATGATGAAAGAACAAGTATTACAGGCTATGCGCGAGGCTGGTAAGCCCGTGTCTGCAGGCGACGTTACAAAGGCACTCGGTGCCGACCGCAAGGTAGTTGACAAGGCATTCGCTGAACTGAAGAAAGAGGGCGCCATTGTTTCTCCCGTGCGCTGCAAGTGGGAACCCGCTGCAAAATAATATCATTGGCTGATCGCATCGACGGAGTCTTCCGCGCGGCGACGCAATGACTTTCAAAGGACGGTAAGCGAAGTGACTAAGCATTCCATGCTGGGACATCTGATTCAGCAGGAGTCATCAATCATACTTGACTGATAATGCAAAGACACCGACACTTGCCGTCCCTTCGTTTTAACATTTGAATCATTGTTTACAAATCATTCTGCAAAATGAAAATCAATGCAATCAAGGTAGCGCGCGAGACGTTCGACCTGATGCGTGAGTTCGTCAGCAACAATCCTACAGTCTATCTCTCCACCCACTGCCCCGAAGGCTACGAGAATCTGGAGATGAAGAGAGTGATGAAACTGTAGAACACAATCTTGGCGTATTGCTAAAGGGTTTCAGCGAAAAACTGCAGAGTTCCGCTTTCAGCGGCCTTTAAAAAAACAAAAGAAAACAAGTAAAAACAATTAAAAATATATGGCGCGTTGCGCCAGGTATTACGCTGACGCGACTTAAAAAACCGCAGACCAAACGAGGGAGAAATTTAGTACCCAAAAAGCGGGCTGAAGGCCCAGCAAGCAAATAGCCCAGGGCAACGCCCTGGGTATTATGCAATCACAACAAATATTCGCCCTACAGGGGCAAAAGATTTTTTATCAAGAATTTTAGAATTTAAGAATTTTTCCTGCTGCACTGAATTAATGAGAATTCGAGATTTGAGCACTCCCCAATGGGGGAAGCGGCCTAAGCCGAAGGGGACGCATAGGATGGGCTTCGCCCAGAAATCCTTGAAATATCGCTACGCGAGAAATCTTTTTTAATTCCGAAAAAACACGAAAACAAAACAAAAAGCACGAAAATATCGCTTCAAGCAGATTTGAGCGTTCCCGTTGGGAAGCGGCCTAAGCCGAAGGGGTTTTAGAAGACCATTTGAGTTTTTCGAAGACAACCCTGACAACTTTTGACAACTTTGGCGCTCTATACCGCGCCTCTAAAATGTAACCAAAAAGCGGGCTGAAGGCCCAGCAAGCAAATAGCCCAGGGCAGCGCCCTGGGTTTAAAAATGAACAACAAATCGTCGCCCTACAGGGGCAAAAGATTTTTTATCAAGAATTTTAGAATTTAAGAATTTCTCCTGCTGCATTGAATTAATAAGAATTCGAGATTTGAGCATTCCCCATTGGGGAAGCGGCCTAAGCCGAAGGGGTTTCAGAAGACCATTTGAGTTTTTCGAAGACAACCCTGACAACTTTTGACAACTTTGGCGCTCTATATCGCGCCTCTAAAATGTAACCAAAAAGCGGGCTGAAGGCCCAGCAAGCAAATAGCCCAGGGCAGCGCCCTGGGTTTAAAAATGAACAACAAATCGTCGCCCTACAGGGGCAAAAGATTTTTTATCAAGAATTTTAGAATATAAGAATTTCTCCTGCTGCATTGAATTAATAAGAATTTGAGATTTGGCGCTCGTAGTCGCGCCTTACAACTGCGTTAGTGCTAATCTGTGAAATCAGTAATAAATCGAAATAAAAAGAAATCTGAGAAAATCTGTGTAATCTGTGGGCAAAAGAAACTTGAACTTTGAACCTTGAACTTTGAACCCCTCTCAACCCTTCTCAACACCTCTCAACCTTTCTCAACATCAAAATTTTCTCCCCGATATCTTTGCAGTTTCGCAAAAATTCAGTACTTTTGTAAACAAGACAAGAAAAATCAACAAAAACTACTAATTATTCCCCATTATGAAAATAGTGAGAACATTCCTGACACTTGGACTCGCATCCGTGATGCTGCAGTCGCCAATCGCATCCCTCGACGTAATGGCATCCGACGATGTCGCTAGCAATCCCTTGCTCCAGCCGAGTTCACTGCCCTACGGTGCACCCGACTTCAGCAAGATAAAGCCCACCGACTATCTGCCTGCCATCGAGGCTGCCATCAAGATGCAGCGCGAGGCTATCAATCAGATTGTAGCCAACAAGAAGAAACCAACCTTCGAGAACACCATTCTCGCCTACGAGCAGAGCGGTGTTGTCCTCGACAGGGTGACCAATATCTTCTATGGCCTCGTCAGCGCCGACAAGACCCCCGAGATTGCTGAGACTCAGAAGAAAGTGACTCCAATGCTCACCGAACTGGGCAACGAGATCACGTTCAACAAAGCCTTGTTCCAGCGCATCAAGACCGTCTACGACAAGCAGTACAAGAAACTCAAGGGCGAAGACAAGAAACTACTTGAGGAGACCTACAAGGACTTCGTCAGATCGGGCGCGCTTCTGTCCGACGAGAAGATGAACCGCATGAAGGAAATCAACTTGCGCATCGCCGAGTTGCAGCAGCAGTGGGGCGATCTGTTGCCAAGCGCCACCAATAATTCTGTGGTGTGGGTCAACAGCAAGGAGGAACTTGCGGGACTCAGCGAGGCCGACATTGCTCAGTGCAAGAAAGATGCCGAAAGCAGGGGCAGCAAGACGCCTTATTGCATCGTCATCATCAACACCACCCAGCAGCCGATTCTGGCAAGTCTCGACAACCGACAGTTGCGCAAGCGCGTCTATGAGGCTTCCATCCATCGTTCCGACGGCACGCGCTCGTTCAACACCTTCCCCATCGTGGTTGAGATTGCCCGTCTGCGCGCTGAGAAAGCCCAGTTGATGGGACATCCCAACTATGCTTCTTTCTCGTTGGACAACACGATGGCGAAGACTCCCGACAACGTCTATGCGTTCCTCCGTCAACTCATCGGTGAATACACCCCGAAGGCCGATGCGGAGACTAAGGCGATAGAGGAGTTCGCTCGCAAGACCGAGGGTGCCGATTTCACGTTGCAGCCCTACGACCGCTTCTACTATTCGGCCAAGATGAAGAACGCCACGTTCAACATCTCCGACGATGAAGTAAAACCCTATTTCAATGTCGATAGCGTATTGATCAATGGTGTGTTCTATGCCGCCAATCGTGCCTATGGCCTCAGTTTCAAGGAGCGCAGCGACATTCCCACCTATCATCCCGACATGAAGGTCTATGAGGTGATCGACAAGGACGGCAGCACGCTTGCCTTGTTCTATCACGACTACTTCCGTCGTCCTACGAAGCGCGGTGGAGCGTGGATGAGTTCCTTCGCTAAGCAGAGCCGCGAGCGCCAGCAGATTCCGCTCATCTACAACGTCTGCAACAACGCCAAGGCTCCCGAGGGTCAGCCCTCGTTGCTCACGTGGGATGAGGTGACGACGCTCTTCCATGAGTTCGGTCACGCCCTTCACGGCATCCTCTCCAACTGCCACTACAACGCGCTGAGCGGAACGGCCGTAGCACGCGACTTTGTGGAGTTGCCTTCGCAGTTCAACGAGTCGTTCGCCACCATTCCCGAGGTCTTCGACCACTTCGCGCGCCATTATCAGACGGGAGCGCCCATGCCTGCCGACCTGAAGGAACGCATGCTCAAGAGCATCAACTTCCACAGCGCCTATGCCCTCGGTGAGAACCTTGCCGCTACCTGTGCCGATCTTGCTTGGCACATGCTCTCCGTCGATGAGATTCCTACAGCCGACAAGGCAGCCGACTTTGAGACGAAGTCCCTCCAGCAGATTGGCTTGCTCAATCCGCAGATTCCTCCCCGCTACGGCACGAGTTACTTCAATCACGTCTGGGGTGGGGGATATGCCGCAGGCTATTACAGTTATCTCTGGACAGAGGTGCTTGCCGTGAATGTCGCTGAGGTGTTTGCCAAGCGTGGAGCCCTGAAGCCCGAGACAGGTATGGACTTCCGCAACAAGGTGCTGAGTCGCGGTAATACCGGCGACCTCATGCAGATGTTCTCCGACTTCACCGGCATGAAATCTCCCGATGCCTCAGGCCTCCTCCGTGCAAGGGGAATGTAAGAATAATGAGTAATTAATAATGAGTAATGAGTAATTCGAGGCAGCGACTTACACAGCAACCAATCTGTGAAATCAGTAGTAAATCAGAAAAAAAATCTGAGAAAATCTGTGTAATCTGTGGGCAAAAGAATAATGAGAAATTAGTAATGAGTAATTAGTAATTCGTGGCAGCCGCTTTCGAATGGAAATTGGAAAATTGAAATTGGAAAAATCGAGGGTGCGCAGATAAAACAGAAGGACATAAATATTTAAGAGTTTTAATTGACATAAGATTAAGAACAGAAATCCCAAAAGGACAAAAGTTTCGCCTTACGGCAGCCTTTCCAAAGTAACAAAATAACAAGGTAACAAAGTAACGTGAGTAAAACTTGAAACTTGTGAACTTGAACTTATGTCTCTTTTCAACACTTAAAAACTTGTGTATTTATGTTTTAAAAAAGTCATCAGGCGAAGCCAACTTTGAACTCTTGAAACAGGGCGAAGCCCTAACATCGGTGAACGATAATCCGTGTTATTATAACATAAGAAAAAATCTGTGTCATCCGTGGTTAAAAGTGAGCCACAAAGGCATATCTCTTGCCCCTTGCCCCTTGCTCCTTGCCCCGCGCGAAGCGCATCAACTTTGAACTTTTAAACTCTTGAACTTTGAACTTTTTTTATGAACACCTTTTACGCCAAATTATCCCTGACCATCGCATTACTTGTGAATGCCGTCAGCGCGAGCGCTCAGGAAGCCATCACCGACACCACGCTCCTGTCCTACAGCGCCCTATTCATCAAGATTAGTTACTATCGCGTGAACTACACCTATGAGAGTGTCGACCACGAAGGCAATCCCGTCACGCTCTCTGCCGCAATGGTGTTCCCCGAGAAGGTGTTCACTCACAAGGATCCCGTCACCATCAATGGGGAGAGTTACGACGCCAGTGGACTCATGCTCAGCAACCATTACACGATTACGCGAGCCAATGAAGCCCCGACGCAGACGGATAACATGTCCATCGAGGGTCCGATGGCAGGCATGGGACCTCACTTCATCACCATCAGTCCCGACGGCTATGGGTTCGGCACCACTGTCGACAAGCCGCAGGCCTATCTCATGGCCGACATCACCGCCCGCAACAACATCGATGCAGTCAAGTCGGCACGTCGACTTCTTTCGCAGATGGGCTACACCTACGGCGATCTGTTCACGCAGATAGGCTATTCGCAGGGAGGCCATTCCGCAATGGCTGTGCAGCGCTATTTCGACACCCATCCCGTCGACGCTGAGGCCTTCACCCACATCGACTACACCCTTTGTGGCGACGGCCCCTACGACATCGCGGCGATGCTCGATACGCTTCTCCTGCCCAGTGCTCGCTATCGCTACCCCTGTGCGATGCCCCTCATTGTGCAGGGACAGATTGACGGTGCTGGCGTCGACGTCGACTATAGCGAGTGTTTCCGCAAGCCCCTCGACACGAAGGCCATTGAGTGGCTCAACTCCAAGAAATTCAACTCTACGACCATCAACGACTCCATCTTCAAGGTCGTGGGCGGCAATGAGAAGACAGGCGTTCTGGTCGATAGCATCATGTGCACGGAGAACTTCACGCGTTCCAACACCAGGATGCAGCCGTTCTTTGATGCGCTGGAAGAGAACACACTTGTCGCTGGCTGGAAGCCCAACGAGGCCACACGGTTCTATGTCTACCACTCTGCCGACGACGAGATTGTCCCCTATTTCTGCTTGGAGCATCTCGCCGACTTCCTGCGTACCGACGGTGGAGTAGGCGACGACCGCCTCGAGACCTACAAGTCATCGGGCTTGCACGAGCAGACGGCAGTCCTCTTTGTCATCAATTCCATCAGTCATCTGCTGGATCTCGAGTCCGACTATCTCAAGGGCATATACACTCCCGCTTCCCTCGACAATCCGGTCATCGACGTCGCCCCCAGGCTCCATCGCCTCTCAGGTTGGTATCGTCTTGACGGTCAGCGCCTCTCTGCCCAGCCCTCAAAGCCTGGCCTCTACATCCATAATGGACGCAAGGTCGTGGTGAAATGAGTAATGAGTAATGAGTGATGAGTAATGAGAAATGAGAAATGAGAAATGAGTAATTAGTGTTCATGGAAGCCCATCTCACCTTTAACAAAGACAAACAATGAAAAGCAAAAATATGTGGTTATTATTTGCAATACTCTCTGCCGTATTTGCTGCAGCCACGGCTATACTGGCAAAGATTGGAATCGAAGGTGTAGATTCCAATTTGGCTACTGCTATCCGCACCATCGTTGTACTGATAATGGCATGGGGCATGGTATTCCTGACCCATAGCCAGGGTGGCATCAGTTCCATAACCACCAAGAGTTGGCTATTCCTCATACTGTCAGGTTTTGCAACGGGAGGATCGTGGCTGTGCTACTTCTATGCCTTGAAGATAGGCGAAGTCAACAAGGTTGTGCCTATAGACAAATGCAGTTTGGTACTGACCATTCTTTTTGCAGTTATCTTCTTAGGCGAATCTTTCACATGGAAGACCCTTGTTGGATCTCTTCTTCTGCTTGCAGGAACATTGATTATGGTATTATAAAAATCATAGAACACATTGCCAGCATACACATACATGGAGAAAGGCAAGTTTGCCTAGGTAGAGAAGTTTCAGACATTTAATTAATTAGTAATTAGTAATGAGTAATTAGTAATGTTTGAGCCGAATTAGTAATTAATAATACCCAATTAATAACCTTTGAGCGTTCCCATTTCTGGGAGCGCTCAATTTTTGTCTGTACTTTGTGAAAAAAACATTCTACGTGAAGCACATTCAAATAGAATAGCCTGAAGTACGTAGTTGTGGTAAAAGGATAATCTGACCTACGGCGGAATTCTTATCGGATGACGATGCGGTCGCCTTGAAGTTGAATGTGGCCAGTCTGTAAGCGGTTGAGAATTTCAACGGCGTAGGCGGCTGTGCTGCTACGAGGAATGATATAGCGGAGACGGAGTCGGAGAATGTCGGTGTTGTGACATTCTACCTTCAGGTTGTAAGAGCAGGCGAGTTGTGTGATGATGTCGCCAAGGGTTTGCTCATTGAAATAGAAATAGCCGTCGCGCCAAGCGGTGTAAGGATCGGTGTCGACTTTCTCAATAACTGGTGTGGGATGATTGGCGTCGAAGGTTGCCATCTGACCCGGTTGCAAGAGTTGTTCATGATGGTTTGTGGGCTTCACGCCTACACTACCTTCAACGAGGACCACCTGAGTTTTATCACCTTCTGTCGTAACATTGAATTCAGTTCCGTAGTCCTGCACAATGCCCTGAGGAGTGCCAACGACGAAAGGACGCTCAGGATTGTGGGCCACGCAGAAATAGGCTTCGCCCTTGAGCGAGACAACGCGATAGTCGCCGATGAACTTGTCGGGATAAATGAGTTTTGAACCGGGACGAAGATAGACACGGGTACCGTCGCTTAAATGAACCAATACGGAATGGCCATAGGGAACGACAATGGCGCTGGTGAGGGGGTTTGAATTGGCACCTGCGTTTTTGTTGCTATTGCTTAGAGTCAATTGACTTTCTACTACGTTGATAACCTCATCAGCCGCATCTTTGGACTTTTCTACGGTAATTGCCTGTTGCTCCCCATCAGCCGCAGTAAGTGTGACAGAGGAACCATCAAGGATTGCTTCATCAGAAGACTTGCTGGCTACAGACGACTGCTGGGCGAGCACAGCTTCCTCGGCAGAATGATGAGAAGTCCACAACAGGAACAAAGCACCAGCGAAGAGGGCTGCTACTACTGAGGCAGCACTCCAATAGAGCCAACGACGCGAAGACTTGCGGTGTTTCTCATGGAACCGCTGCAAGGCAGCCTCAGTATCTGGTTTCTCTGCCAGCATGCCCTGAAGCATCATGACGTCTTCGCAGGCCTCACGGAGGTCTGCATTGCTGTCAATCATGGCGAGTTGTTCGTCAGTGATTGGGCTTTCGGGCTGCATGATGTTAAGTATCTCGTCGGTCATGTCGTAATTTTAACGAATAAGTTTTCAGTTCGGGTATGGTTTTAAGATTTTTTTTCAATCAGCCCTCGTCGCTTTTCGCTGATGATAGCCAGAGCCTGCGAGATGTATTTTTTCACCGTATTGGGAGAGATTCCCATTTCCTCAGCGACTTCCCGATACAACTTGCGATCCACATAGCAGGCGATGAAAATTTTGCGCGTATAGTCGGGAAGGGAGTCAAGGATGCTGCTCACAATCTGTTCGCGCTCGTGGAGTTCAGCGAGCCGGTCGGCATGATCATAACCTTCGGAGAGACGTGCATAGAGGAGAGCGTGGCGTCGGTGAGTTGCATCTCGACGAAGATGGTCGATGCATTTGTTTCTTACGCTTTTATAGAGATAGGCACGCGCGGCTTCACGATCAATGGCAGCAAAATTGCGCCAGACATCCTCAAAGGCCGCACTGACCATATCCTCGCAGTCGGCTTCACGCGAAAGGAAGCGTCGTGCAAAGAGATAGAGTTCGGTATAATAAAGCCGAAACAATTGGTCGAAGTCGCCTCTGTCGAACATTAGGTTACTCTTATTATCAGTTGCAAATTGTTGTTGCAAACTGGTAGAACTTTTCGATTTGGCAGCAAAATTAAGAAAAAATAATGAATTTTCGACAAAACCATACCCGAAAATAACACTTAATCGTTTTAAAAAGAAATAATAAAAGAGAAATAGACATATTAATATTAACCAATAAAACCAACGCTTATGGACAAAAGACGATGGACAACGTTGTTATTGTTGCTTTGCCTGACGGTGCTTCCGGCACTCGCACAGGGGGGCGACGTGACAATCAGTTGTCAGAATGAGCCTCTGCAGAAAGCCTTGCGCCGACTAGAGAAAGTGAGTAAGCAAAAAATCATGTTCACCTATGAGGACGTGGAAGACTACTATGTCACCGGACAAGTCGCCGACGCCACGTTTGAGGCTGCCCTTCAGATGATGCTGGTCGGCAAGCCGCTCAACTATAAGGTGGACGGAAAACTGGTGACTATCAGTCGAGAGAGACAACCTCAGGCAGGTAGCCGCGTCATCACAGGTATCGTTGTAGACGAACTGGGTGAGCCACTCATTGGTGCGACAGTGACAAATGTGAGGAATACGGGAAATCGTGAGACCTTCACTGCCATCACCGACGTGAACGGACATTTCAAGTTGACCCTTTCCAGTGATGTGGCTCAGGTGGAAGTGAATTACATTGGATTCCAGTCAAAGACGTTCTACTTGAGTAATGAAAGTTCGTATCGCATACAGATGACACCTTCCTCAAAGGCAATCGACGAAGTGGTCGTGACGGGTATCTTCGAACGTAAGGCCAACACCTATACCGGAGCCGTTACGACCGTGAAGGGAGAAGACCTGCAGAAAGTGGGTAATGCCAACGTGCTGCAGTCGCTGAAGAACATCGATCCCTCCTTCTTGCAGATTGAGAATCTGGGCGCTGGTTCAAACCCGAACGCACTGCCCGACTTCCAGATGCGCGGTGCATCGACGATTGCCAGCGTGCAGGGCGAATATGCCTCGAGTGCCAATCAGCCGCTATTCATCCTCGACGGATTTGAGACAGAACTGACGAAGATACTTGATCTGGACATGAACCAGGTGGAGAGTGTGACCACACTGAAGGACGCAACGGCCAAGGCCATCTATGGTTCGAAGGCCGCCAATGGTGTGATTGTCATTGAGACGAAGCGTCCCGAAAGCGGACGTATGCGCGTGACCTATACGGGTTCGATGTCGCTGGAGGTTCCCGACCTCACGAGTTACGATCTGACCAACGCTGCCGAGAAACTGGAAGTAGAGCGTCTGGCAGGAATGTATTCGAGCGACAACGCAGTGACTCAGATCAGTCTTGACCAAAACTATACGCAGCGCCTTCGCGAACTGCTTGCCGGTGTGGAAACCGACTGGTTGGCTCAGCCCGTGAGAAACGGATTTGGCCACAAGCACTCCCTCTATCTTGAAGGAGGCGACAAAGCAATGCAATATGGTGTTAACCTTTCCTATAATAAAATAGGTGGTGCGATGAAAGGCAGCGACCGTCAGACCTTCTCCGGAGGAGTCACGCTGTCCTACAGAGTGAGGAACCTGCAGTTCCGCAACAAACTGACCATCGACCACAACAAGAGCGAGAACTCGCCCTACGGAACCTTCGACCTCTACGCCCGGATGAATCCCTATAGCCGTCTGTACGACGAAAACGGGGATTTGGTGCAGAGTTACGGTTATTTGAGCGATGGTAGTTCGTTCTACAACCCCATCTATAACACGACGCTGAACACGTTCGACCGTACGGGATATACCACCATCACGAACGACTTCTATTTGGAGTGGTACATCAACGAACAACTGAAACTGACTGGTCGTTTCGGCATCATCGATAAACACTCAACTGGCGACACCTTCAAACCCGCAAACCACACCGACTTCTTGCGGACCACCGATGTATTCCGTAAGGGTAGTTATAGTCAGTTGAACGGTAAGAACACCGACATTTCGGCCGACCTGGGTCTGCAGTGGTCTAAGCAGATGGATAAGCATCTGGTATTCATTAACGGTCAACTTTCGATGAGCGATAATAAATACAACAACACGATATTGCTGGCCGAGGGCTTCCCCAACGACTTCATGGACGATGTGAAGTTTGCCGTGCAGTATGCCAATGAGTTGAAGCCTACTGGAACGGAAGGCATTTCGCGCAACTGTGGTGGTTTGCTCTCGCTGAACTATTCCTACGACGAACGCTATCTCTTCGATGCCAACTATCGCCTGATGGGTAGTTCCGAGGCAGGTAGCGACAATCGCTGGGGATCGTTCTGGTCGGTAGGTGCCGGTTGGAATATCCACAACGAGGCATTCTTTAAACACAACGATGTGGTGAATCGCCTGAAGTTGCGTGCTTCCTATGGCTACACGGGTTCGCAGGGTTTCTCATCTTATGATGCAATGCCTACGTTCCAATATTATACCAATCTGTCCTACAACGGCAGCATCGGTTCCTATATTACACGTCTGGCCAACGAGACGCTGAAGTGGCAGGAGAAGTATGATACGAACTTCGGTATCGACTTCGGTTTCTTCAGGAATCGCCTGACCGGTCGTTTCGACTATTATATTGCCAACACAAAAGGAATGGTGACCAATGTCACCGTACCACATACAACGGGTTTCGGCACCTATGTTGCCAATCTCGGTGAGACCGAGAACAAGGGTCTGGAACTCTACCTCAACTACCGCGTGTATGACGGCGGACGCAACTACGTGAACGTGTTTGCCTCGGCCTCCCACAACAAGAACAAACTGAAGAAGATTTCGAATTCGCTCCGAGCCTGGAATGAGTCTCAGGACGATGCGGCACTTGAGAACAAAACCACTGCTCCTCAGGTGAAGTACTACGAAGGTTGCTCTATGTCGGCCATCTGGGCAGTTCCCTCGCTCGGCATCGACCCGCAGACGGGTAAGGAAATCTTCGTGAAGCGCGACGGAACCGTCACCTATGAATACGACATGAACGATCAGGTGGTCTGTGGTGACACACAGCCGAAATGGAACGGCCTGTTCGGTGTGAACGGCGAGATCAACGGCTGGGGCTGGAACGTCACGATGAACTATCGCTGGGGTGGACAGATCTACAACCAGACACTTGTCGACAAGGTGGAGAATGCCGATCTGCAGTACAACGTGGATCGCCGCGTGATGACCGACCGTTGGAAGGCAGCAGGCGACGTTGCTCTCTACAAGGCCATTTCCGACCAGTCAACAACCTATCCGACCTCGAGATTCGTTCAGGACTACAACCTGTTCACGCTCTCGTCGCTGACTGTCTATTACGACTTCCGCAACTGTAAGTTTGTGAAGAACTCTTTCCTTGAGCGCCTGAAAGTGAGCGCCTACACCAACGATCTCTTTGTCATCTCGAGCGTGAAGACTGAGCGCGGTACGAACTATCCCTTTGCCCGCACGTTCTCGCTCTCGGCACAGTTAACGTTCTAGACAAGGTAACAAAGTAACAAGGTAACAAAGTTTGAGCGTTCCCCATAGGGGAAGCGGCGTAAGCCGAAGGGGCTTAAACAAGGTAACAAAGTAACAAAGTAACAAAAGTACCAAGTTATCAATGAAACCAAGTTACAACGTGACAAAGAAATAACAACGTAATAAGAAAAAGGAATATGAAAGCAATATATCAAGCAATCATTGTTGGTCTGGTCTGCCTCGCAGGCGTAACCCTCACTTCCTGCAACGACTGGTTGGACGTCAACCCGAAGTCGCAGATAAAGGAAGAGGACCACTTCAGCCGCGAAGGAGGCTATGCTGACCAACTGACAGGTATCTATACCGCGCTGACTACCAAGGAGATGTATGGTCTGAACATGGGCATTGGTTTCGTGGAGGTTCTCTCCCACAGTTACGACATCAACCCGAATGGTTCATGGCGCTACGCCAACGAATTCGACTATGCCAATACCACTTCCGAGAAGAGCATTCAGGAGATTTGGGATGCTTGCTACAACGGCATTGCCAACTGCAACATTCTGTTGCGCAATATCGACAAGGCAAGCAAGACCATTTTCACTGAAAACAACTATCATCAGTATCGTGGTGAGGCGTTAGGCCTGAGAGGATTCCTGCATCTCGAACTGATGCGCCTCTTTGCCTGTGCGCCATCAATGAACAACAACGCTCCCGGTGTTCCCTATGTGACGGAGTATTCTACTGACGTAGTGGGACAGTTGCCAGTAGGAGAGACGATGCAACTCGTCGTGAAGGACCTTACAGAGGCTATGGAGGAACTGTCGGCCGACACAGTTGCCTACGACGCGACTAGTCAGGGAAGATGGTATCATTTCTACCCGAACCGTTTCAACTACTATGCAGCCGCAGCCGCAGCCGCCAGAGCCTATCTCTGGATGGGAGACACCCAGCAGGCTCTGCGCTATGCCAACATCGTGGTTGATCATCACGAGAATAGTTTCTCCACAGGCTACAACTGGGTTCACTATACGGTGATGCAGTCGTCGAAGCGCAATGAACTCGACTGCGCCTTTACCTCGGAGCACCTCTTCCAGATCATCATCAACGACTGGGAAGACATCGGCAACTACTACTTCACCAGCAAGGGTGGAACCAGCGTGCTGAATCCGTCGGAGGCTACTGCTGAGGATATCTACGAATTCAGCACCGGCTACGGAACCGACTACCGCTATCTGAAGGGATTCGAGCAGGACGGCGAGAAACGCTATATGGCCAAGTTCTGGTACAACGAGGGCAGCACCTACAACAGCAAGTTCCCCGTCATCAGAATGACCGAGCCCTACTACATTGCAGCCGAGTGTCAGAAGACTTCGAACCCGAAGCGAGCCATTGAACTTCTGAATCTCGTGCGCGACAACCGCAATCTCTATCTCTTCCCCCTCTCCGCAGACCTCACTGCCGACCAGATTCAGCAGGAAATCTACAAGGAGTATCGGAAGGAATTCCTTGGCGAGTGTGGACAACTCTTCCTCTACTACAAGCGCTTGAACCTGAGCGAAATCAAGGGTACGAGCATTCGTGGCAGCAAGAATGTCTATGTGTTGCCTATTCCGAGCACTGATCAGGAATTTGGTGGCTACACCAACTAAACGAATCTAACAAAGTAACAAGTTAACAAAAGTAACAGTTATGAATACGAAGAAATATAATATGGTGATAGTAGGGGCGTTCTCCCTCCTCTTTCCTCTCTTTTCGCTCCTCCTGACTGGCTGCAGCACCGATGAGGACTTCTTCTATCAGGATGAGCCCCGCGTGCGCCTGGTGGGAGAGAAGACCTGGGCAGCAGGGACCGACTCGGTGACTTTTTCTTTCGTCACCTATCCTCAGGACACGATAGAGAAGACCATCTACGTTGATGCTCAGATTATGGGAGAGGTAGCCGACCGCGACCGCACGGTGAACATTACCGTCGACGCCGAGAAGACAACTGCAGCCACAAGCCAGTATGTTGTGCCTCAGTCGGTGACCGTCCCCAGCGGACAGGCTTCAGGCCGGTTCGCGGTGGTGCTGAAGCGCGATGCGTCGCTCGAGACCAAGACCGTAAGACTCTATCTGAAAGTAGCCGAAAGCGCCGATTTCAAGGTGGGCGTCAACGAGGAAAACCACATCTCCTTCATCTGGAACGACATTCTGAGCAAACCCAAGAACTGGGATGAACTCGAGTCCTTCTTCGGTGCATACAGCAATGTGAAGTATCGTTTCATGCTCTTGAACATGCGTAGCGACGATGGCGAACTTTCGGCCGAAACGATGTCGTGGGCGAAACTCAACAGTCTGAAGATTCGTTTCCAGAATGCGCTCGATGCCTACAATGCTGCCCATCCGGGCAATCCCTTGACCGACGAGAATGGTAACCTGGTGACTTTCTAATGAGGAGACAAAGTAACAAAGAAAAAAGTAACAATTATGATTACCAAAAGCATATTTAAGAAAATGAAGACGACAGGAGCGCTCGCGCTGCTCTTTCTGCTTGCGTCTCTCTTCGTGACCTCATGTTCGCAGGACGATGGCAACTACGACTATCTGCCCGACGACCAGGTTAGCGAGATCAAGATCAAGGTGGACTCGTTGCTCACACCCAATGTCTATCAGTATTCGCGTATCCTTCCCGGCGACACCATCGATATTCATCTGAAAGTCGACTATGCCTATGCCGACCGTCTGCAGTATCGTTGGTTCACGCTGAAGACCAACTACAATCAGTATCGTGCTGAGCAAGTCGGCAATGATATGGTCTATCCGCCTGCCGATACCATTTACTTTGAGAAGGACATCAACTGGGTTTGTACGCTTGACCCGGGAACCTATTTCCTCTATGTTCAGGCCAAAGACCCGACAAGCGGACTCGTTGAGTATATGCAAGTGGCTGGAAGTTATATCGTCGTTGAGTCATCGGGCGTTCAGGGCGGTCTCTATATGCTGACCGAACGCGATGGCGCCACCGACATTGAGATCTACACCGACCCGCTGATGCTCATCTACGGCGGTCCCGAATGCTTCTACAAGTACTATAGCAGCACCCATAATGGCGAGTTGCTGCCGGGCAAGCCCAAGTTCATCAAGGGCTCCACTTCGGGAAAAGCCTCGAAGGACAGTTATCTCGTCTGCACGTCGGAGAATATCTACCGTCTGAACACCGACGGACTGGTGCAGGTGAACACATGGGAGAGCATGTTCTACACCGTGCCCGACAAGTTCAGTCCTCAGGGCAGTTTCTTCGCCAACAACTGTGAGGCGCTGCTGAACGAAGGCAAGATGCACGTGCTCTATGCCAATCAGCCCAATGACATCAAGTTCTCGGAGCCTATCGCAGGCGACTACGAGGCCTATCCGTTCCTGATGCGTGCTACGCTCACTACGTGGCGTCCCGTCGAGGGAGCAATCGCGTCCTGTCAGGTGCTCTACGACAAGAAGCACCGCGCCTTCCGTCCCTACTTCACGCAGGCCACACAACTGAGTTGGTTCAAGTCGACGGTCGGTGATGCCTATGTCGATGCCAACAACGTTCCGGGCGACATCAAGGCCATCTTCCAGGGAGGTAGTTATCAGACCTATGTCGTCACCGTCATCGACGGAGTCTACTATCTCTATCGCTATCAGTTCTACAACGTCATCGACAACGGCGACCTCTCGGCCGACGGGGCTCGCTCCATCATCGACCTCAGTGGTTGCGAGGACTTGCAGAACGCTACGCTCTTTGCTGCCAACACCGCTGGTGGCGCATTCTACTATGCTACCCCGAAGGGCGTATTCTCGTTCTCTCCGACAACCGGTCAGACCACATCCAACGTAGTCTATAGTTGCGAGGCGGGCGAAGAGATCACCTGCGTCTATATGGGCGGTTCTGTAGGAGGAGGCTGGCCTACGAGCAATGTCATTCTCTGGATTGGCATCTGGAACGAAGGCGCTAAGGACGGCAAACTCTTCCAGAGCGAGATGGATGTCGACAATGGTGTCATCCGCTCGCAGTGGGGACCGATGTTCGGTGCTCCCGACAATCCTACGATTACGACTGGATGGGGCAAGATTATCGACATGACTTGTCTCGATGCTGAGTAAATTCGGAGCAGACACTTTCGAATGGAAAATTGAAATTGGAAAATTTAATCGCTACCTCCACCGTCGCAGGCTCCCCTCATCGCTCCCTCCTCGCGCTTCGCCCCCCGCTTCGCTCCACCCCTCCTCCCCGGAGGAGGGGAATACGAGGCAGCCACCTTATGATGCTTTTTGAAACTTATGTACTTGAACTTATGTCTCTTTTCGAAACTTAAAAACTTGTGTACTTTTGTTTTAAACAAGTCAGCAGGCGAAGCACTTTGCACTTTGAACTTTGCACTTTGCACTTTGAACTGCCCGAAGGGCCTTGGGCGAAGCCCTAACATCGGTGAACGATAATCCGTGTTATTATAACTTAAGAAAAAATCTGTGTCATCCGTGGTTAAAGGTCAGCAGTCAAGGCATATCTCTTGCCCCTTGCTCCTTGCCCCGCGCGAAGCGCATTAACTTTTGAACTTTTGAACTAAAAAAATATGACTATCATTAAATCTCTCTTGAAAGCAGGATTGTTGAGTTACTGCCTCGTGGCAGTGTTCAGCGCCTGCGCCAACGGCCAGAAAGGCTATGTGATTAATGGCCAGATAGAAGGGCTGGCCGATGGAACAGTAGTTTCTTTGGTGCCGATGAGTCACGACAACGACTCCGCATTGGCTGAGGCTGCTGTCGAAAACGGTGAATTTGTATTCAAGGGTGTGGCCGAAGAGCCCATCTGTGCTATGCTGAAAGTGAAGGACAGTTACGGCTGTGGCTACCTCATGCTTGAAAACACCGAAATGGCTGTAACGGGAACGGTGAAGGCTGGTGAGCCCTCGCAGGGAACTCCCGTCTACAGTTGGGACGTGAAGGTGACGGGTTCGCCGCTGACTGATAAACTGGCAGCCTTCGACGCTCGGCACGATTCACTCAATATTCTCTATGAGCAAAACCAAGTGAAGTTTGCTGATACCTACAAGAAATACAATTCACTGAAAGGTCCTGAAAAGGCTGCGTTCCAGCAGTCGGAGGAGTTTCAGGCTCTTGCGAAGGCAGAGAAGGACTTCTTCGATACGGTGGAGAAAACCATCACGGGTATGGTGGATGCAAACAAGGACTCGTTCTGGGGACCGCTGCTCATGATCAAGTACTACAACTTCCTTAGCGAAGAGCAGGGCGAATACTACAACTCGTTGCCTGATGACGTGAAGAACTCTTTCTATGGCAAGAAGATGAAGGAGGAAATCTGGCCTGTCGGACAGGCTGGAGAGCAGGTGAAGGCGTTCAAACTCACGGGTGACGACGGAACGGAGTACGACTTCGCAAAGTTGGCTGAGGGCAAGAAATACGTCATGCTTGATTTCTGGGCTTCGTGGTGCGGACCCTGCCGCAAGGAACTGCCGAACGTGAAGAAGGCTTATGCGCAGTTCAAGGACAAGGGATTCGAGGTAGTAAGCATTTCTATCGACAAGGATGAGGCCGCCTGGCGGAAGGCCGTGAAGGAAGAACAACTCGTCTGGCCAAACTTCCGCGATCAGGCTGTTGCCGACTTGTTCAAGGTGAAGGCTGTTCCGACGGTCTATCTCCTCGATAGCAATGGAAACATCGTTGCCTCGAATATGGAATGTAGAGGCCAGGCCCTGATTGAGAAACTTACCGAACTGCTCGGGAAGTAAGCAGCATTTCCCAATTACCAAACCAATAAAGTAGGGAAGAAGCACTGCAGTTGAGTCTGTGGCGCTTCTTCTTTTTTGTGTCAACCACATCAGGAAATTAGATGTCAACCAGTTCAGGGAATTAGTTGTCAACTACATCAGGAAAGGACAAAATTTCCCAAAAATGTTGCATGTTGCAATGTTGCATGTTGCATTAAGGGAGTAGGGGATAGTATAGCGTAAGAATAGAGTTGAAAATTATCAATAAATAGGGGATAAATATTTCTAATTGTAATTAGTATAATTTTATTATATATTATAATATATAATAACCCATAGGATGTAAGGCTGTTCCTTCGATGTGTGGTACACCCTTATTGCAACATGAGACAAAGGGACATGCAACAATTTGCGCTCGTCCACATTTCGCCTGCTGAAATTAACACAAATTCACACTCAATTTCGCTCTCATCCGTTTAAACCCTATTGCATAGGTTATAAATTATTAGTAACTTTGCAAAGTCAAAGGGACAGGGTGCAAGGGGCCTGGCGCAAGGGATTAGTCCTGCAGGCATTCGACGCGAAGGGACGCCTTCAACCGAGTAACGCTCAGCACACGGGGACGCTTGTGATGCTCAGCAAAATTTCCTTCCTCGCTCCACGCAACTCGCCCTCGACAAAATTGTTAACCTATCAACTTAAATCTTAAAACTTGAAACTTAAACAGTATTATGGCAGAAAAATACAAACTTTATCTGGCCAATCGCTCGATGTACTCGTCGTCAAGAAAGGAATGCTTTAGACCCTATGGAGCATTGCTCTCTACCTTAGAAAAGCATCCTTTTGACCATAGAAAGACATCCTCTATAGGGGTATAAACACATGCTCTATATAGGTATAAACACGTGCTCTCTAAGGTCGAAAGTTATGCTTTGGATAATAAGTATGACAAATGCGCAGCCAGCGGATGACTGACGGGCGAAGAGTAACTTTTTCTTCCTTGTTATTTATCTTTTTATTCATAAAATGAATAGGTTAGGAAATTTTTTTGTAATTTTGCACGCTGAAAACGATATAAGACTCTTTTGGAGGAAATATTCTTTGAAATCATATAAGGAAAAATGCGCAACCGCTGCTTGTAACCGGTCCTATAGATGTGTTGGAAAATAAGATTAACATTATATTTTCTATGAAACAAAAAGTATTTTTAGTTTTTGCCTGTTTGCTCATGATGGTGCAAACAGCGCTGGCACAGACGCGTACCCCTCAGGTCATTTGGTGTGAGGGAAACGGAACTCTCTACCTTACTAATTCCGAGACTGTCTACTCGGCAGACGACACCTACAACGGCCAGACCGTCAGCAAGGTGTGGTCGGGCAGTGATGTAACCAGGAATGTGAGCGACACGGGCGCGCCTGCCTGGAGAACATTAGACTATCCGTCAGATTATGACCCGGATTATGATCCAGAGCCCGAAGACGTGGTGGCGAACAATGTCACACGCGTTGTCATTGACGAGAGTTTCAAGGACGTGGAAGTGAATAGCCTCTTCGAGTATTTCTACGGGTTGGAGAACATCACCGAGATCGAGGGTTTGGGTAACCTGAATCCGACGAATGGGGCCAACGCCTCTTTATTGTTTGGCAAACTCCCTGAACTCACCACGATCGACCTCACGGGCTTCGACCTCTCGCGACTGGGCAATACGAACAGTATGTTTTATGACTGTCCCGTGTTGAAGACTATCTATTGCTATCAGTCGCTGGCGAGTGACAAGGTCGAGTCAGCAAATGGTATGTTTCAATACTGTACCAGTCTGAAGGGCGGTTGCGGCGCAACGCTTCCTTCCGATTACGATTGGGACGATAAAGCCTGCAACATCAACTTGGCTAACCCCTTCACGGGTCTGTTCACCATGAAGAACGCCCCCACTGGCAACGGCGACGACAAGCCCTATCAGATTGAAACCAGCGAGCAGTGGGAGGCACTTGCCAGTTATATCTACGCTGGCCACGAACTCAGCGGCCACAACATGCAACTGGTTGCCGATATCGAGGTGAAGACCCCGATGGGCACAGAGACCAATCCCTACAAGGGCGAGTTCGAAGGAAACAAGCACACCATCACGGCCGCTATCGACCAAAACTGGAACACTACCGGTGTGGCCAGCGTGCCTTATACGGCTCCCTTTGCCTATATCAACGGCGCTACAATCCAGGACCTGAAGGTGGACGGCAGCATCAAGGGCGGTATCCACACCGCAGGACTCGTGGGTTCGCTTGACGGCGACAGAAACTACATCACCAACTGCGTTGTCTCGGCCGACATCGTCTGCGACCACCGCGAGGGCTCCGACCCTGATTACGGCGGCGGCATCGTGGGTCATGCCCACTCGGCTGAAGGCGCTGTAGAAGGTTGCCTGTTCAACGGCAGTCTGACGCCTTCCACTGGCGAGGCGAACAGCGTGGCTGGTGCCATCGTGGGATGGGCCGACGACATGACGAACATCGACATCCGCGCCTGCGTGGAGAACGGAACCTATGGCGCCTTCACCCGCAAAGGACTCGATTTCTACCTCGGCAACAACCAGATACTGCTGAAGGAAGGCAGCGGCAACTACTGCCTCTCCGACATCGAAGGTCCCAGGGCCTATACCATCACGACGAGTCAGGAGGAACTTTCCCTTACGTTCAAGGACTATTGGCTGAACGAGTTCTCCATGCCCAACGTGACCTTCTACGGCCACAAGAACGCTGACGGCGATATCGAGGGCAACGGCATCGTGTACAACGGAGTACGCTATGCGAAGGCTGGCGACGTGGTCAGTTTCGAGGCTTCGATCGACATAGAATATAACTACATCACTTCCGTCAGCGCGTACGGACAGACGCTCGAGCGTGCTTCCGACAAGACCTACACCACCACGATGCAGGCAGCCAACTGCGTGGTCACTGCTGAGTGGAGCGACGGTCTCGTGCCTCTGGCTATCTGGTGTGAAGACGTGAAGGCACTCTATTTCACCTTCGAGAGACCCACTTTCGGTGACGTCTACGATGGTCACAGCATCACGAAGATATGGCAGGGCGACGCCGTGAAAGGCTCAGGCGAACACGATTTCAGACCGGGCTGGGTCTATGATGAGGTCAACGCTACAAGCGCCACGAAGGTGTACATCAAGAACAGTTTCCTCGAAGTGCAGCCCGCGAGTCTTGCATCATGGTTCAGAGGCTTCGCAAGTCTGACGCAGATTGAGGGACTGGTCCATCTGAACAACGGCAAGGCCATCTGGACACGCGGCATGTTCTCGGGCTGCAGCAGCCTCGAGGCCCTCGACCTGACTGGCTTTGACCTTTCCGTGATGGTCACCACCGACAACGTGAGCGCCAACGCCGAATACATGTTCCAGGACTGCAGCAAACTTGCCCACATCTATTGCGACCAAGCCTTCCCGAACGAGGTGAAAGCCGAGGGCATGTTCAGCGGTTGTACTTCGCTCGTGAGCACCAATGGCACCGTGTTCGACAGCACGCTCGACTACGGCGAGTCGGCCAACAACCTGAAGATGGCCAATCCGTTCACGGGTTACTTCACGCCCAGCGAGATTCAGGGCACGGGCACTGAGGCTGACCCCTATCTCATCTCCAGCGATGCCGTTTGGAAAGCCCTTGCCGCCAGCGTCAACAGCGGCGCCGATGTCAGCGGCAAGTACTTCAAGCAGACCGCCGATATCTCCGTTTCGGAAGGCATTGGCACCGAGGCAAGTCCGTTTAAGGGTAATTACGATGGCGACGGACACACCATTCACGCCAACATCCTGAAGAACCGCAGTACGACGGGTGTGGCCAGCGTACCCTTCACAGCCCCATTCAGCTATGCCGAGGGCATTAACCTCAAGAATATCATCGTGGATGGTACCGTCGCAGGCGGTATCCACACGGGCGGCCTCGTCGGTGCGCTGAACAAAGACGAAGGCGCCTCCAGCTATATTGAGAACTGCCGCGTATCAGCATTAGTCGTTTGCGACGGCCTTGATGGCGATGCCGACCACGGCGGTGGTTTCGTGGGGCATGCCCGTTCCTCAAATGTTCGCCTTTTTGGTTGCTATTTCGACGGCAAACTGCAGACTTCCACAGCCACTGGCGAACGCTTTGGCGCCGCTTTCGTGGGTTGGCGTGACCTTACGGGATATATTTACATTAAGGACTGCGTTGAGAATGGCACCTATGAGGGCTTCAACCACTTGGCACTCAATTTCGTGTATCATTCGCTTAATGGAGGGGATGCCTACGATCCTGATTTAGGGTACAACTTTTGCCTGAATCATGAGATGTCACACTCTCTGGCCTATCCCGTACGCAGCGGCACCGAGGGCCTTACGCTCCATTTCGGCGAGGGCACCGTGCGCTATAGCATCTCGGGCATCCAATACTTCGATTTCGGCGATCGCGGAGGTATCATCTTAAACGACCCCAGCCTCAAGGGCATCTGTTTTGTTGTCGCCCATACGAACGTTTCCTTCACGGCAACTGTCGAGGAGCCCCAGCGCATTCTCTCGGTGACAGCAGTCGGACAGACCCTTACGCCCGACGAGAATGGCGTCTACACCGTCACTACTGCAGCGGAGGACTGCGTGGTAGAGGCCGACGTGAAGACTGCGCTATGGACCGAGGAGGGCATCCGTGCCGAATCGTTCTCGCAAATCGATAAATTTAAGAAGACCATCACCATCACCACTCCCGAAGAGTTGGCCTTGCTGGCCTATAACGTGAACTCGGTCAGCGCCGACAACGAACTGAGTTACGAAGGATGGACCATCACCCTGGGCGCCGACCTCAATATGGAAGACTACCGTTGGGATCCTATCGGCAACTCTCTCGCCCAGAACCATCGTTTCTTCGGAACGTTCGACGGCGCAGGCCACACCATCAAGGGTCTGCACAACGATGATAAAACGCAATCGTACGTGGGTCTGGTTGGCATTAACAACGGAACCATCAAGAACGTCGTCCTTGCCGAAAGCAAACTCGAAGGTAAGCGCACTGTAGGCGCCATCGCCGGCTACAATCGCAATGTTGTTGAGAACTGTCTGGTCAAGTCGACTACTTACGTCACGGGCACCGACTATGTGGGCGGTGTGGTAGCCTCGATGTACAATCAGGATAAGAACGGCCTTATGTCTGAGACTCAGGCACAGTTGAAGGGATGCGTGAGCGAGGCTCGTGTGACGGGTGCCGACTTTGTAGGCGGACTCATCGGCGGCCTCAATTCGGGTAAGGCTGAGTATAGCGTCTATGCAGGCAGTTCGGTTGCACGCGCTGAAGGCAGCGAGACGTCCCGCATCGCAGCCGAGGTTGGCAACTTGTTGGAGGCTGGAGAAGTGTACCGACTCTATTACACCGACGCGGCTCTTGACGCCTTAGGCAACACCACCGACACACGCGCGTATAAGATTAATGTAGCCGATGGCCTCGTGGTCGACTTCCCCGGCGATGAGATAGCCTACGACGTCAGCCAACTGACTATTCGTAAACTCGTCTACTACGGCTATCTGCACGCTTTCGCCTACGATGGCAATTTTTTCACCACCGAGGGCACCAATGCAAGTTTCACCATCGCTCCTGCCCACAACTCGCAACTCATCAGTTCGGTGTTGGTCGACCTGGGCGACGGCAACGGTCCTGTAGATATTCAGGTCAATCAGGAGACGGGCAACACCTACGATTTCACCATGCCTGCCAACGACGTCACCATCTCGGCCGTCTTCGAGGACAATCCCGACTTCCGCATGGGTGATGTCAATCGCGACGGCTCGGTAACGATTGCCGATGTCACGGCCCTCGTCAACATCATCCTTGGCAAGGCTACGGCAGCCGACAACTACGACACCGATGCAGCCGATGTCAACCGCGACAACGTCATCACCATCGCCGATGTCACCCGCCTCGTGAACATCATCCTCGGTAAGGAGGGCAACACGATTGTCAACGACGACACCGACGACACCGGCATCACCTACGAAGGCGGTGGCAGCGGTCCGGCGCTCGCAAAACCTCTTATCGGTAACGACGACTGATACTTCTGACCGTTTAGATGATCAATAGAAATTTTGGAAATAAAGAAATAATGACTGTAATGAAACAAAGAATATTTTCTATTTTCGCCTGTCTGATAATGGTTGGGCAGACGGCTTGGGCCGACGAAGTGAAATTCACCAGCCGCTCATGGGACGAGACCAACAAGGAACTCATCGACACCGAAGTCACTGTTGATGCTTCGCCCATCCACAGCACCGACGGCTGGGTGGGCCTCACCGATGGCTACTACTATGTCGAGGGCAAAGTCACGCTGCAGACCCTTAAGATCATGGGCACCGATGTCAACCTCATCCTCTGCGACCACTGCGAGTTGCACTGCACTGGCGGCGTCAAGCTCGAAGGCAACACCCTCCTGCGCATCTACGGCCAGTCCTCCGACGAGAATAGGGGCCTCCTCAATACTTTCAACGACGACTATCGTGGCGCTGCCGGCATCGGTTGCAGCAAGAACTGCGTCGACGACGCTGGCAACATCATGAACTCAGGTTCGCTCGAGGTCTATGGCGGTCACATCCATACCGTAGGTGTTGATGGCGGTGCGGGCATCGGTGGCGGCGTCAACCGCGGTATTGGCGGGCATGTCTCCATCTATGGTGGCTATCTCTATATCGCCAGCTGTGCCGGCGGTGCGGGCATCGGTGGCGGCAACGACGGCAATCAAGGCGGCCCCGTCAACATCTATGGCGGCATCATCACTGCCTATTCCGGCGGACTTGGCGCAGGCATCGGTGGCGGCCGTCATCGCGTTGGTGGTAAGGTCAACATCTATGGCGGCTTTCTCGATACGTCGGGCGCTACCGGCATCGGCACGGGCGATATCTCCACCAGCGACGACCTCGGCCTCGCTTGCGATGTCCTCATCGAAGGCGGCAAGGTCCATTCCGAAGGCCACTATGGCGCAGGCATCGGCGGTTCGTTCTATCCTGGCGGTAAGGTCACCATCAATGGCGGCATTGTTGAGACCCAAGGCCAATGGGGCGCAGGCATCGGTGGTGGCGAGGACCACAGCGGCACCATTCTCATCACCGGCGGTCTGGTCACAGCCAAGGATGTCTATCGCTACAGCGCAGGCATCGGTGGTGGCGACGGCGGCGACTGTGAGAACGTCACCATCACGGGCGGCGAGATCTATGCCTATGGCGGCATGGATGCAGCAGGTATCGGTGGCGGCGAGGGTGGCAACTGCAAGCACCTCGTCATCACGGGCGGTTTCGTCCATGCCACCGGCGACGACTATGGCGCAGGCATCGGTGCAGGCGAGGATGGCGATGTCGAGTACATCGAGATTGGCGGCACAGCCAAGGTGTATGCCACTGGCGGTGAACGCTCAAATGCCGTAGGCACCAACAGCGGCAACCTGGGCACCATCGTCCTCGACGACTATTATAGCGCCTCTGTGGGCGCTGATGGCAACGTTGCCGAGCCCACTGCTACGGCCAATCGCGTCAACGCCATCACCACGAGCCATTATGCCCGTTTGGAGAAGTGCCAACACGACATCTACTACTCCGTTGACACCTACGAACACACCAGCCTCTGCCACAACTGCGGCTACAGCCTCACTGAGGGCCACACCTACGCCTCCGATGGCACCTGCGTCTGCGGCTTCAAGCAGAATGCCGACGTCAATGTCATCACCGTCTACAGGGCATCAGGTACAGGCACCGCCTTTGCCGAGCCCCTCCATTTCGGTTTCCTCAAGAACACCCCGTTCACCGTGCCCGATGCAGAGGCCAGCGGACTCACCTTCTTAGGCTATGTGCAGGATCCCGCTACAGCGCCCATTAGCGCAGAACTGAGCGATGGTGAGAACGAGCAGCAGCTCAACCTCATCACCGGCACCTTCACGCCTACGGGCAACACCACACTCTATGCTCGTTATCGTACGGCCTATACCGAAAAGTGGACGTGGTCCGACGACTACAGCAGCGCTACGCTCACCCTCAGCGGTGGCGATCTCGCAGGTCCCCTCACCATCAACGCCACTGTTGTCACCCCCTACGTCAATGAGGCTACGGCCGCAGCCGATGGCGTCGTCGTCCACATGGGCATCGCTAACTACGCCCATCAGACCGATGGTCAGACCTACACCTATCAGTTCACCTCCACACGCCGTGAGACCCTTCTCTGGGCAATCTCTCTGGCTAATGCCGAGGACAATACAGCCACTATCGAGCAGTTTGACAATCGTGCCCTCGACGTGACTCTTGCCGATCGTACGCTCTATAAGGAAGGATCGTGGAACACGCTCTGTCTGCCCTTCCACGTCTACAGCCTCAGCGGCACACCTCTCGAAGGCGCTACGCTGAAGACCCTCTCCTCGTCGGTCTATGCCGATGGCACCCTCACGCTCCATTTCGATGATGCCACCCATATCGAAGCCGGCAAACCCTACCTCCTACGTTGGGAAGAAAGCGGCAGCAACATCGAGAATCCCGTCTTCACGAACGTCACCATCGCTGCCACCAGTTGCGATACGGTTTCTACTGACTATATCGATTTCCTTGGTACCTTTGCTCCCGTGACGCTTGCGGCCAACGATCGTACGAAACTCTTCCTCAGCACAGGTAAGAAACTCTACTATCCCAATGCCGATGTCACCGTGAACGCTCTGCGCGGCTATTTCGAGTTGAAGGAGGGTCTTACGGCTGCTACTCCAACGGCTGGAGCCAATGGCGTGAAGGCGTTCGTCCTCGACCTTGGTGACGATGAGACCACAGCCATCAGCCTTGTGAATGAGAAGGCAAACGCTGCTTCCTCTAAGTGGTACACGCTTGATGGTCGCGCGCTCAACGGTCAGCCCCATCTGAAGGGTATCTATATTAAGGATGGCCGAAAGGTTGTCGTGAAATAAGGAGTAATTAGTAATGTTTGAGCGTTCCCCAATGGGGAAGCGGCGTAAGCCGAAGGGGCTTCAGGCAAATATTAATTAGTAATTAGAAATTAGTAATTCTCAACTGATAGTGTTTGAGCGTTCTCTTTTCAGGGGGCGCTCAAATTTTTTGTCTTGTAGTTTCCTCGTGGTCTTGTTTCCTCGATTAATATAAAACAGAAGGACATAAAAATTTAAGAGTTTAAATTGACATAAGATTAAGAACAGAAATCACAAAAAGACAAAAGTTGGCGCAAGGCGCAGCCACCTTTCCAAAGTAACAAAATAACAAGGTAACAAAGGACCCTGAGCTTGCTCACTTTCAGAGTGTAGCGGGGAAAGAACGTGAGTAAAACTTGAAACTTGAAACTTGAAACTTGTGAACTTATGAACTTAAACTTATGTCTCTTTTCGAAACTTAAAAACTTGTGTACTTATGTTTTAAACAAGTCAGTCGGCAAAACTTGTGGCCTCATAGTCTTGTTAACTCGTTTCTTGGAAAAATGCCTAAATCAATTCTTTTTACAAAGAAAATGTGCGAAGATGTTGAAAAATTTTGTATCTTTGTCCGTGATTACCGAAATTGTATCACAAACCAAACTAACTGACATTAAACAAAATAACTACGAATGAAGCGAATATTAATCTTTGCCTTTTTGCTGTGGAGTGGGGGATTGCTGGGAACGGTTTGGGCTCAGCAGGTGAATGACAACAATACGCCCCTGCACCTGATGAAAGCGAAATACAAAACTCCTTATGGCATTCCGACGCAGGAAAGCGTGAAGCAGACGATGGACCGCGTGCTGCACTATATCGATGCGGAGACTCCTGCTGTGTTGGTGGATAAACGCACGGGCGAGGAGGTAACCCGACTGAAGGACATTAATGCTGATACGCAACTGAAGCAGGGAGGATTCCGACTGACCAGTTACGAATGGGGCGTGACCTATTCGGGCGTGCTGGCGGCGTATGAGGTGACGGGCGACGAAGCCTACAGGGAATACGTCACTCGCCGACATCAACTGCTGGCGGACATTGTGCCCTATTTCCAGAAGATTTACGAGAAGAACAAACGCATCGACGGAAACATCAGACGCGTTTTCGACCCTCATGCTTTGGATGATGCTGGTGCGGTTTGCTGTTCGATGATCAAGAATCTGCTTTCTGAATCGAATCAGAATGGGAAAGCCGAAGCATTACGGCCGCTGGTCGACAATTATATCGACTACATCATGAACAAGGAATATCGCTTGGCCGACGGAACGTTTGCCCGACTGCGTCCACAGAAAAACACCGTGTGGCTCGACGATATGTTCATGGGAATCCCACCGATTGCGTATATGGGAAAACTCACGGGTGAGCAGAAGTACTACGACGAGGCTGCCCGTCAGGTGATGCAGTTCGCCAGTCGGATGTGGGTTGAAGAAGACTGTCTGTTCCGTCACGGATGGGTGGAAGGCATGAACTTCGACGAGAGGAATGCGGCTGCGGACAGAAACCTGCGTCCCGCTTTCTACTGGGGACGTGCTAATGGTTGGGCAATTCTGACGTTGTGTGAGGTGCTCGACGTGCTGCCCGAAACCCACGCTCAGCGCGGTGCGATTCTCGAACTGCTGCAGGCTCATGCCGCAGGACTCGCCCGTCGTCAGCACTATGACGGATTCTGGCATCAGTTGCTGGACCGCAACGATACCTATCTGGAAACCTCTGCGACGGCAATCTACACCTATTGTCTGGCTCATGCCGTCAACAAAGGCTGGATTGATGCGAAGGCCTATGGACCCGTGGCGCTGCTGGGTTGGCAAGCGGTTCAGTCGGCAGTGAATGAGAAAGGTCAGGTGGAGAATGTGTGTGTGGGCACGGGAATGGCCTTCGACGCTGCGTTCTATGCCTATCGACCTGTTCACGTGATGGCTGCTCACGGCTATGGTCCAGTGATCTGGGCTGGGGCAGAGACCATTCGTCTGCTTCGGGAACAACATCCGAAACTGAACGACAGCGCGGTGCAATTCTACGAGGAAGAGGTGCCGACGAATCAGCCAATCTTCAACTACGATGGAAAAATCAGATTCTAAACTTAAGACCCTATGAAAATGAAAAGACTATTTAGCATAAGTCTGGCGGTGATTTTCACGATGCCGCTGCTGGCACAGATGGGAAGACAATTTCCATCGGAAAGAAAAGTAATCAACGACCCGAAGACGGGTGTGGAACTTGTGTTCCTGACAAGCAAGAGTGGAACAGGCGACTCGAAGATTTATCAGACGCACAACCAATGGACTTCCGACGGGCAGTGGGTTGTCTTCCGCTCCGACCGTGTGAGAGGTGAGGCGATGGCCGTGAACGAGGAGAATGGCCACATCGTTCAGGTGACGGAAGGCGGATTTACGGGAATGCTCTGTGTGGCCCGTAAGTCGATGAATCTCTACCATATGCGCGATGTCAGAGACGTGAACAGAAAGCGTCTGGGGTATGAAGTGGTGGAAGTGAACCTCGGGAAACTGTTGGCAGATTCGGAGGCAGGAAAGGTGAAGGCGAAGTCGCACTACGAGCGCATCTGCGGTACGATTCCTCTGGAGTTGTGCAACGAGGCAGATATGGCGCTCGACGGAAGCGAGACGTTCGTCTATTTCCGACTTAACAAGGAGTTTGCCCGAAAGATGCCGATTGCAGAACCTATTGCCGAGAACTTCGGTCCTCGTCACATGGGCGCAGGACCCGGTGGTATTGGTAAGATGGACTTGCAGACGGGTAAGTCTGAGCCAGTGGTCGCTGTTCATTTCAAGGTGGGACACATTCAGGGAAACCCCTGGCACCCGGGTGAAGTGATCTTCTGTTGGGAGACTGGCGGTAAGGCCCCACAGCGCACGTGGATGGTGAATGCCGACGGAACGAACCTGCGCCCCATCTATCGCGAAACTGAGCACGACTGGGTGACGCATGAGGCTGTGATCAGCGAGGACGAACTGGTGATTGCCATTCTGGGTCATCGGCCGATTGCTGGCGATAATACGAAGCGAGAAGGTCCGGGACAGGAACCTGAATGGGGACCGTCGGGAACGAAGGAATATGCGACGGGAATTGCTGTTGTGAACTTGCGGACTCGTGAACTGACGCTCGAGGGTCAGGTGGACGGAGATAACTTCTGGCATGTGGCTGGTTCGCAAGATGGACATTGGGTTGCGGGTGATGATTTCGCCCGAGAGTTGTGGCTGGTGGATCGTCACACGAAGGAGCGAATTCTGCTAACCGCAGGCCATAAGACAACGGCCCGCGATCATGTGCATCCGACCTTCAAGCCCGATGGTACAGAGATTGAGATTCAGTCGGCAATGCTCTCGGAAGACGGTCGTTCGATGAACATCTGCATCGTGAGACTTCCGAAGGAATTGAGGGAGAGATATAAATAAGGACTTTTATATCGCATTCAACCAACCTTTATGAACGTAGAAAGAATAGTAAGCATCATCAGTATCATCATCGGAGTCTGGATGTGGGGAGATGCAAATGCGCTCGACATCAGGGATTTCGGCGCGATAGGTGATGGCAACCACATTGACTCTCCGGCGATTAATGCGGCCATAGAGCAGGCGGCAAGTCAGGGGGAGACGGTCGTGGTGCCAGCAGGCGTTTGGCTCTGCTATTCGGTGCATCTCAAGAGCGGCGTTACGTTGAGGTTGGAGAAAGGTGCTGTGCTGAAAGCGGCTGTGGTGACTGAAGACGAGGGATACGACGAGGCTGAACCGAATCGTTCCCACTATCAGGACTTCGGCCATAGTCATTGGCATAATTCGTTGCTATGGGGAGAGCGCTTGCATGATGTGACCATTGAGGGTGAGGGGCTGATTGATGGTACGGGAGTTCTTTCGCGAGGTGAGCCCCGACGAGGATATACGGGAAAACCACAGGCCAATAAGGCTTTGGCGCTGAGAGACTGTCAGCGTGTAACGATTCGCGGTGTGAGTTTTCTGAATTGTGGTCATTTCGCCCTGTTGCTGACGGGTGTTGATGATTTGCTGATAGAGAACGTGCTGACCGACACCAATCGTGATGGCTTCGATATAGACTGCTGCGAGCGGGTCGTAATCAGGAACTGTCGGGTGAATACGCCGAACGACGACGCAATCGTGTTGAAGTGTTCGTATGCGTTAGGGTGGCCAAAGCCAACGACGGATGTGTTGATAGAAAACTGCGAGGTCAGCGGTTATGATGCGGGGTCGATGCTGAGTGGGGAGAAGACTCAGAACACGCTCAAAGCCCCAGACGGAGACGGTCCTACAGGACGTATCAAACTCGGAACAGAAAGCAATGGAGGCTTTCGTCGCATCACCATTCGCAATTGCACTTTCACGCATTGTCGCGGTCTCGCGCTGGAGACTGTCGATGGTGCGAAGATGGAAGACGTTGACGTAAGCAATCTGATGATGACCGATATCTGTAATTCGCCGATTTACATCAGACTTGGCGACAGGATGCGAGCACCAGAGGGTTTTCCTCCATCGAGTGTTGAAAACATTCGTCTGCGCAATATTAAGGTGGTTGATGCAGATAGCCGATATGCTTGCCTGATTGCAGGCGAGGAGGGTCATCCGGTAAAGAATGTTCGGATAGAGAATCTGGAAGTTGAGTTCAGAGGTGGACTGACGCTGGAGGATGTTAGCGAGCAACGGGGGAGCAATCCGTTCTTCTTCAAGGGGGAACAAAAGAGTGCGAATTCAGATCAATCGCAGAATCGGAAACGCGGTTCGAGTATGTTCCGTTACCCAGAGCCCTCAGCCCACGGGATTCAGCCCGCATGGGGATTTTCCATTAGTCATGCGGAGAATATTCGATTGAAGAATGTTCGGCTGAGCACAAAGCAATATGATGAGCGCCCCTGCTTTTATTTAGAGAATACGAAGAGGGTGAAGAGGAACAAGTTACAGATAACAAATCACAAATGACAAATCACAATTCACAAATAACAGGTTACAGATAACAAATAGCAAATCACAAGTTACAAATCACAATTCACAAATAACAGGTTGCAAGTCACAGATTGCAAGTGATTAAATATAGATTACAAATAAAACAAAAAGTCCTCTCCTCAAATTGAGAAGGGGACTTTCTCTTATAGATTTATTCCTAAACCTCCAAACGGGAGGATTTTAGTTTCTGAATACCAGACCTTCACCGAATTCATCGATGACGATGGGCTTCTCACGAGTAACTTGTTCGGCAAGCAGGCGCTTCGAAAGTTCGTTGAGCACGTATTGCTGAATAGCGCGCTTCACGGGGCGAGCACCAAACTGCGGATCGTAACCGACTTCTGCCAGATAGGCAATAGCCTGCGGAGTCCAATCGAGTTGGAATCCCTGAGGTTCGAGCATAGCCTTCACCTTCTTCATCTGCAGTGTAACCACATCGGCAATTTGCTCCTTCGTGAGTTGCTGGAACGTGATGATTTCGTCGATTCGATTCAGGAACTCCGGACGCATCAGCGAGCGCAGTTGGTCGCGAGTAGCGTTGGAGGTCATGATGATCAGCGTATTCTTGAAGTTGGCCGTACGACCCTTGTTATCGGTCAGTCGACCATCATCGAGCACTTGCAGCAGGATGTTGAACACGTCGGGATGAGCCTTCTCAATCTCGTCGAAGAGCAGCACCGAATAAGGCTTGCGGCGCACTGCCTCAGTGAGTTGACCGCCTTCATCGTAGCCTACGTATCCCGGAGGTGCACCGATGAGTCGCGAGACAGTGTGCTTCTCCTGATACTCCGACATATCGATACGCGTCATCATCGTCTCGTCGTTGAAGAGATATTCAGCCAGCGCCTTTGCGAGTTCGGTCTTACCAACACCTGTGGTGCCGAGGAAGATGAACGAGGCTATAGGACGCTTCGGGTCTTGCAGTCCGGCGCGGCTACGACGTACAGCATCGGAGACGGCACGAATGGCTTCGTCCTGACCAATCACACGGCGGTGAAGTTCCTCTTCGAGGTGAAGCAACTTGTCCTTCTCGCTCTGCATCATTCGCGTCACGGGGATTCCTGTCCAGCGGCTCACCACTTCGGCAATGTCGTCGGCAGTGACTTCCTCACGAACGAGTCGGTTGCCCGATTCCTGCTCATTGAGTTGCTTCTGAATCTGTGCGATATCAGCCTCGAGAGCCTGCAACTGACCATAGCGAATCTCAGCCACACGCTGATAGTTGCCTTCGCGTTCAGCCTGTTCAGCCTCGAAACGAAGTTGTTCCATCTGCTGCTTGTCCTGCTGAATCTTGTTCACCAACTGGCGCTCGCCTTCCCACTTTGCACGGAATGTTGTTTCCTTATCGCGGAGTTCAGCGATGTCCTTGTCGAGTTGCTTGATCTTCTCCTCGTCGTTCTCACGTCGAATGGCCTCGCGCTCAATCTCGAGTTGCTTCAACTGACGAGTGATGTCGTCGAGTTCCTCAGGCACAGAATCACGTTCCATACGCAGTTTGGCTGCTGCTTCATCCATCAGGTCGATCGCCTTATCAGGAAGGAATCGCTCGCTGATGTAGCGCTCAGAGAGTTTCACGGCTGCGATGCAGGCATCGTCCTGAATACGAACCTTGTGATGATTCTCGTAGCGCTCCTTCAGTCCACGCAGGATGCTGATGGCAGAGAGTTCATCAGGTTCGTCGACCATAACGGTCTGGAAACGACGTTCGAGAGCCTTATCCTTCTCGAAGTACTTCTGATACTCGTTCAGTGTGGTTGCACCAATAGCGCGCAGTTCGCCACGAGCCAGAGCGGGCTTCAGAATGTTGGCAGCATCCATTGCTCCCTCGCCGCCACCAGCGCCCACCAACGTGTGGATTTCGTCGATGAACAGAATGATCTCACCTTCGCTTTGGGTGACTTCCTTCACAACTCCTTTCAGTCGCTCTTCGAATTCACCCTTATATTTAGCACCTGCGAGCAATGCGCCCATATCGAGTGAGAAAAGTTGCTTGTTCTTCAGGTTCTCAGGCACGTCGCCGCGAACGATACGCTGGGCGAGACCTTCCACGATTGCGGTCTTACCCGTACCAGGTTCACCAATCAGAATGGGGTTGTTCTTCGTGCGTCGCGAAAGAATCTGCAGTACGCGACGAATCTCATCGTCACGACCAATCACCGGGTCGAGTTTTCCCTTGCGGGCATCATCGACGAGGTTCTTGGCGTATTTCGAGAGCGCCTGAAAGTTCTCATCACCACTCATCGACTGCACCTTCTGACCCTGTCGCAATTCAGAGACTGCCTGCTGAAGGGCTTTCTCCGTGATACCGGCATCCTTCATGATGCGGCTTGCTGTGCTGTTGACGCTGAGCAGAGCGAGCAACATCGGCTCAACGCTCACGAACTCATCGCCCATCTTCTGGGCAGTGTCCATTGCGCGCTGCAACACCTGACTGGCAGGATTTGAGAAATAGGGTTCTCCGCCCTGAACGCGGGGCAGATGCGTGATCTCGCTTTCCACGAGACGTTCCATCTGCTGACCGTTCACGCCGAGTTTGCCAAAGAGATAGTCGGTGACGTCTTTGGCCTTTTGCATGATGCCGTAGAGCAGATGGACAGGCTCAATGGCCTGCTGACCTGCCGACTGAGCACGACCGGCTGCAGCCTGTACGGCTTCTTGCGCTTTGATTGTAAACTTGTCGAATGTCATAATTAATTCTCCTTTCTTTATTTTAATTTTTTGTTTCTACAATGTGTTAGTCAAAGATTGCGCCAATTCGAATTTGTTGACAAATTGTCAGAAGTTACCGACGATTTGGCACGAATGGAATCCTTGAGTCAGAAGAATCCTGAAACAAAACGGCCTCTGCTGGTGATTAGACCAAACAGAAGCCGTCTGTGTTGTTATTTATTCTGCTCTCTCGTGGAGAAGAATCATTGAATGATTTATTCTCTTGCAGCGCTGGGGAGATTTCGGGCAGATGAGTTCTTTCTTCCTACGAGTAAGTTCTTACTTCTTTAAACGGAGTTTTTTCTTCCTAAAACTGATAGACGAAAATTACCAGCGGCGACGATCGCGGTTACCCCATTTCTTATCGTAGCGACCATCAGAGTCGACCTTTCCACCGAACATATTCAGACGATAGCGCACGTGAAGCATCGCATAGGAATTGATGCTGTTGTATCGTGTGTCGCTGCGACCCGTTGCATTCACCCATCTCTCGTAGTTGCTCTGCTGTCCCAATAGGTCATAGAAGTTGAGAGCCACGATGAGCGTTTTGCTCTTGAGGAAAGTCTTCGACACCTGACCGTTCCAGATGAGTTCATTCGTATTCATCGACGAGTCGTTGTAGCCTCGACGGCTATGCTGACGAAGATTGCTGCTCACCTCGAAACCCAATGGGAGTCGGAGGAGGAATTGTCCGCCATAACTGAACTGCCAAGTATCGAGGTCGGCATTGGGCTGAAGTTCGTTGCGCGAATGCTGATAGTTGACGTTTCCGTCGAGCGTCACCTCGAGCCAGTCGTTTCGGAAACTGATGTTCAGACGCTCGTTCAGGTTCGTCGTGCGCGTATTGTTCTTCTTGGCGTCGGCCATCATTTGTGCCACATAACTCACATAATTATTATAGCGAATACGCGTGTCAGTTCCGATGTTCCAGTGAGCCGCACTATCGAGCGCAGTGTTGAAGGTGAAACCGCCGTCAGCATTCCAGTTGCCATTGATGTTCTCAGGTCTCGACAGACTTCCACCCGTCTCAGCATTGTAGCGAACAAGATTCGAAATGCTGTTTCGCGTGTGTCGGTAGTTACCGTAAAGAACTATCGAGCGCTTGTACTTATTAATATAGTTGTTGTAATAGACATTCAGCGAGTTGGTGAACTGTGGCTTCAGACCCGGGTTACCCTGCGTGATGTAGAGCGGGTTGGAGTCGTCGGTAATGTCGAGCAACTGAGTGATGTCGGGCTGACGAGTGTCGCCACGATAATGCAGCCAGATGTTGCTCTGCTCACTGAACTTATAGTGGAAGTCAATCGTGGGCGTCAGATTCGTAACCGTTCTCACAGTATCGACGTAGCGTCCGCGATAGTCCTGAATGAAGTTCGAGCGCTGAGGCTGCACGAGCACACCCACGTTATAGTCGTATTCCTCTTGCCAATGGCGAAGCACAAGTCGCATGTTGTGGGTATAGTTCTTGTATTCAGAATAGCGGCTGAGGTTCTTGTCGAGGAAGGTGTCGAGATTGTCTTCGACGGGCGAGAGCCAAGCGTCCCAGTCGCGATATTCAGGAACGATGTCGCTGAAGATGTTCTCGGGCAAATGACTGAAGTCGTAAGTCTGGCGGTCGCTCTTGTTCTTGTTGTAGCGCAGTTCGTAACTGGCCTGCAGATGAGCCCCTTTCCAGAGCGGTTCGCTATAGGAGGCGCTGAGCACATAGCCGCTGTTGTTGGTAGGAGTCGTGTTGTAGCGCGCAGTGAAATAGGTGGAGTCCTGACCTGCTTGATTCTTCACGAGGAAGAGGTCGACGTCGTTGTTCGACATATTTCGCTGATGACTCTTACCCGTACTGCCTTCCACGCGCAGCGTGATGTTTCGTCCCCGTGAGTTCAGTCTGCGATAGAACTGCAGCATCGCCCAAGCGTTATTGTTCTCGCCATAACTCAGACTCGCGCTTCTGTTGTAGTTCACCAGATAGGGCGAGAGCGGAGAAAGGGTGGGAGAAGGCGACAATGCTTCCAGTGGGTCAGAAGCGTAGAGATACGGGTCGTCGTTGAAAGTCGCGCTTTGCGAGAACGATTTGCCGTCGTTGGTTCCAGTGCTTCCATTGGCGCGCAGCAGAATGTTCGTCAACGTGTCGGGTTTCCATTCTACGCGCATATTGCCGTTCCAGTTGTTGCTTCGGGTGAGGTTCTTCGAATTGCTGTTTGAGAAGGTACGCGATTCCTGACTATAGAAATTCTCTCGGGCATTCTCACTATGGTTGTCACCATCGCGATGGTTCCAGCGCACAGAAAAGTCGGCCTTGAGTTTCTTTCCGTCGTCGTAGTTGAAATTGGTGCCAGCCATCTTGTTGGCGTTCAGACCCCTGCGGTTCCACCATCCGGAGTTCTCCTCCTTATTGTTCAGATTGCCCATCAGCACGAATCGCGTCTTGTCGGTGAAACTACTTCCCATACCCCTTGACGCATAGCGATGCTTTGTGCCACCGGCAAGGTCGAGATTGGTCATATAGCCACGATTCATGCCTTTCTTGATGGTGAAGTCGAGCACGGTTTCCTTATTTCCGTCCTCAATACCCGTGATGCGGGCCTGATCGCTTTGCTGATCGTAGAACTTGACGTTCTGGATGATGCTCACGGGCAGATTCTTCAGCGCGGTTTCGATATCGCCGAGCATGAACTCCTTGCCGTCGAGCAGAATTTTCTTGATTGCTTTTCCGTTGATGGTGATATTGCCGTCTTCGTCGATATCGGCTCCCGGCATTCGCTTGATGAGTTCCTCGATGGCCGAGCCTTCAGGCGTTCGGTAGGCTTCGGGACTATAGACGAGTGTGTCCTTGCGCACGATGACGGGCGAGACCTGAGCCGTAATGGTTGCTCCCTCGAGCATCACGGCCTCCGTCGACATACGAATGTCGCCAAGATCTTGGTTTTCGTTTCGCCGAAGGGTCACTTCTCGCTCAATGGTCTGATAGCCGATTGACGAGAATTTCAGCAGATAGATGCCGTTCGAAGGTGCTTCGATTGAGAAATTTCCTTGGTCGTTTGTGATAGTACCGCCCACGAACGTACTGTCCTTTGCCCAAAACATCTGAACGGTTGCCTGTTCGATGGCCTCCTTGGAGTCAACATCCGTCAGGTGTCCGATAATGGTCAGTTGTTGGCGCGGTTGCCCAAAGGCAATAAGAGTAGACAGTCCGAAAAGGGCGAGCAGAATTATTTTTCGCAACATGAATTAAAAAATCTTTTTTCAGAATGATTTGCGAGCGGCGTCTTGCACTTCGATAACGCGGTCGCACCATTGGTCGAAGTCGGGGTCTTCAATTTGCAGTTCGGGATGATTCAATATGTGTCTAACGCAGCGACGAACACCTTCGTCGAAACGAGTCGTGCACTGGAATCCGGGAACAGCCCGCTTCAGTTTCGTGCAGTCGAAGACAACGGTGACCGATTTGTCGCCAGTCAGATTGCCCTCGAAATCCCATTCCTTAGGCGCAACAGAGGCGAGGAAGTCGGAGGAAACGTGATAGGGCTTGAATGTAACTCCCAACGCATTGGCAACGCACTGGTAGATTTGGTTCCAGGTGAGTTGTTCGTCGCTCATAATCTGGAACGGCTCACCGATTGCCTTCGGATTGCCCAGTAGTCCGATGAAGCCTCGGGCAAAGTCCTCGTTCCAGGTAAGCGTCCAGAGTGAACTACCGTCGCCCTGTACGAGAACGGGCTTACCTTCAATCATGCGCTTCAGCACTTGCCAGGAGCCTTTCGGTCCATGAACACTTACGGGAACGCCGCGCTCGCAATAAGTGTGACTTGGGCGGACGATGGTCACGGGGAATCCTTCCTCGCGCCACGCTTTCATCAAGAGTTCCTCGCAGGCAATCTTGTCGCGAGAATACTGCCAATGGGGATTGGCGAGCGAAGTTCCTTCGGTGATGACATGACTGGCAGCAGGCTTGTTGTAGGCCGAAGCCGAACTGATGTAGACATACTGGCGCGTACGACCTTTGAACAGGCGGATGTCGCGTTCCACCTGACTCGGAAGGAATCCGATGAACTCACAAACTGCATCAAACTGCTCGTCGCCCACGAGTTCCAAAACGCGAGCCTCGTCGTTGATGTCGGTGATGACTTGCTTGACGTTTGCAGGCACTTCGTCCTTGCGATTTCCCCTGTTCAGGAGCCATAGTTCGTGGCCACTGGCAGCCAATTGCCGTGTGATTGCACTGCTAATGGTACCAGTTCCACCTATTATTAATATTTTCATAAAGTATTTGTGTTGTCTTGGGATGAGTAATTTATCCGCGGGCTAAACGGTAGATGGCCTCCATATCCTCGGCATTCAGCACCTTCAGTCCACCGCAGCAAGCAGTGTAGTCGTGACTGCACTTGCGAACCATCTCCTTGATTTCATCATCAGTGATGTCGCGGCCGATGAGTTCCTTGATGTTGATGGGCATTCCGATGGCATGATAGAAGCGTTCCATTGCCTCAATGCCGCGAAGGGCAGTGCCCTCAGGATCGGTGAAGTCGTTGGGAACATCCATCACGTTCACAGCGAAGCGAACGAAGCGGCTCACATTCTCGTGCATCACGTAGCGAGCCCAACTGGGCCACATAGCAGCCAAACCTGCTCCGTGAGTGACGTCGAACATTCCGCTGAGTTCGTGCTCGAGTTGGTGTGTAGCCCAGTCGTCCTGAACGCCGCAGCCAGTCAGGTCGTTGTGTGCAAGACTTCCGCCCCACATAATCTGAGCGCGCTGACGATAGTCCTCAGGATTCTTCAGCACAGCAAACACAGCGGTCTTCATTCGGCGCAACAGAGCCTCTGCCAAATCGGTGGTGAGGTCCATATCGTCTTCCTTGGTGAAATAGCGCTCCATTGTGTGCATCATGATGTCGGTCACGCCAGAGGCCGTCTGATAAGGCGGAAGGGTGAATGTGCGGCAGGGATTCATGATGGCAAACTTCGGGCGCAGCAGATCGCTGGAAAAACCAAGTTTCACGTCGCCGTCTTCGTTGGTAATCACGGTGGAATTGCTCATCTCGCTACCTGCTGCGGGAATCGTCAGCACTGCAGCCACAGGAAGGGCCTTCGCGGGTTTAGCCTTGCCCGTGTAGATGTCCCAAACCTCAATGTCGGGATTGGCAACACCCATGGCTATTGCCTTGCAGGAGTCGATGACGCTACCGCCACCAACTGCCAGCAGGAAGTCAATTCCCTCGCGCTGGCACAACTCAATGCCTTCGTGGACAAGCGACAAGCGGGGATTGGGCACAACGCCGCCCAACTGCACAAATTCGACACCACCTTCGCGGAGCAAACCGCAAATCTTATCGAGAAGGCCTGATCGAATGGCACTCTTTCCACCATAGTGTACGAGAACCTTCTTGCCACCAAATTTCTTCACTTGAGAAGCAACCTGCTCCTCTGAATTTTTGCCAAACACGACATAAGTCGGGGCATAAAAACAAAAATCTTTCATAAGGGGAATCCTATTTAGTATAATGTTTTTATTAGACGTAAAAAGAGCGAAATAGTTTAATCCCTTTGGGATAAAAATTGAGTTATTTTCATGTTGCTTTTTAAGATTGCTCATTCTGTATTGGAATTTTAGGTGGAAAGAGTTTGATTTTTAGGTGAAAAGAGTTTGAAATTTAAGGTGAGAAGAGTTTGAATTTTAATGGAAAAGAGTCAGTTTTAAGTTGATTTTTTGTAATTTTGCGTCCGAAAAATGGAAGCGTTTTTCGTATGCGAAAACTCTTCACGGAAATAGAAACAGATTGAGGAAGCGATGAAAGATAATCAAAAGGAAATATTCCCAATAGTGAATGAGCGGGGTGAGGTGATAGGTAAGGCTACGAGAGGTGAGTGCCATAGCGGTTCGCACCTGTTGCATCCTGTGGTTCATCTTCATGTGTTGAATAGTCGCAGCGAGTTGTATCTGCAGAAACGTCCCGAATGGAAGGACATTCAGCCTGGGAAGTGGGATACGGCTGTTGGTGGACATATCGATTATGGCGAGACGCCTGAGACAGCATTGGTCAGGGAGGTTAGCGAAGAACTGGGTATTACGGAATTCACTCCAGAATGCGTGGGAATGTATGTGTTCGAAAGTCAGCGCGAAAGTGAATTGGTCTATGTTCATCGGACTATTTACGACGGCCCGATTCATCCCTCTGCTGAAGAACTTGACGGCGGACGATTCTGGTCGGCTGAGGAAATTCAAGAGGCAATTGGCAAAGGCCTGCTCACACCCAATTTCGAAAGTGAATACAAACGATTCATTGACTTCCTGAAAATTTAGCCAACTCGCTGATTGCGTTTTCTAAATTGAATCCATTCTCAGCAGATAAGCATCTTTTTGTCGTTGAAACCTTGCCATAAGAACTCTGAAATAGCCTCAAATAGTTTCTCTATCAAAATGAAAATTCCAATTGAGGATAGAACGCATTTCTTTTGATTTTACGGAGCAGTTCTTTCGACTAAACAGAGCATTGCTTTTGACTATGTAAAGTTATCCTTTTGACCATACAGAGCATGTCTTTCGATTATACAGAGGATGTCTTTATATAGGTATAAAGGCATGCTTTCTAAGGTCAAAAGCATTGCTCTCTAAGGTCTAAAGACATGCTTTATATAAACGTCTCGATTTTAGGGCTAAATTCTTGGCTATTAGGGCTGTTTTCTTTTCCATTTTTCTTCACTTTCCAGAACGGCAGAAAAGATAGTCTGTTGACTTTTTTATTGAAAAATTTTTACATACACTTTTTGAGGTGTGACAATTGTGACAAATGACACCCCGTTTTTTTGCTCCTTTGGAGAAAATCGGTTGCTTGTAAGTGACCACAATAATCAAATCGCTCAATTCTTTACTCTCAATAATCACCCATTATCTTGCACCAGAACCCCTAAAAGTGCAACTACTGACCCCAAAACTGCGACTAAATCAATAAAAACTGCCACAAAAACTGTTAAAACTATGTTAATTTATTAGTTATTATTATTAATATTTATTAAATATATTTTATAACATATTGATAATCAATCACTTGAGAAAATCTCGTCAAGTCGGGAGGCGTAAAAAACGACTGTCCAATTGTCACAATTGTCACACTTCTGGCGTTAACCCCCGATTTTCAACTCGAATTTTCGTTGCAGGAAATGGCGTTTTACTCGTACTTTTTTGCTTAATAATCGTCATTTCTGGCTGAGATATGGTGTTTTAACTGACTTTTAATTCGAATTTTAGGTCGATAATTGGGCATTATTTTCAGAAATGAGAACAATGTGATTTTGAAAAATATTGACAATGTGTTTTCTTGATTCAGTCGGTCAGGGTGAAGCATTCAAATGGTTTTTGGCGATAAGCAATAAAAAAGAATGGAAAAGTTTGGCAATCTCATAAATTATGCATAAATTTGTGGACTGAACATCAATAACCTAAATATTTTACCTATTAACATGGAAAATAGTCAGCCTACCCTTAGGGAAGAACTGTTGGCGCTCAACGCTAACCCCGTGGTATCTTTTCTTCAGAAGTTGCCACAAGAGTTCACCAAGCAAGACATCATCCGCTTCATTGAGGAGAAGGAGATTCGTATGGTCAACTTCATGTATCCTGGTGGAGACGGAAAGTTGAAGAATCTGAATTTCGTCATTAGCGATCTCGCTTATCTGAACACGATTCTGACTTGTGGCGAACGAGTCGATGGTTCGAGTCTTTTCTCGTTCATCGCCGCATCAGCCAGCGACCTCTATGTGCTTCCGCGTTTCTCTACGGCATTCGTCGACCCATTTGCTGAGATTCCTACGCTCTGTCTGCTTTGTTCGTTCTTCGACAAAGACGGTCAGCCTCTCGCCTCGTCTCCCGAACAGACGCTACGCCGCGCTGCAAAGGCTTTCCGCGAGGTAACGGGTATGAACTATGAGGCAATGGGCGAACTTGAATATTACGTCATCAAGCCGACCGAGGGGGTCTTCCCGGCTATTGATCAGCGAGGCTATCACGAGAGTGCGCCTTATGCCAAGACGAATGATTTCCGTACAGCCTGTATGCACTATATCGCTCAGACAGGCGGACAGATTAAGTATGGACACTCGGAGGTGGGAAATTTTGAACAGGACGGACTCGTCTATGAGCAGAATGAGATTGAGTTCCTTCCGGTTCCCGTTTGCGACGCAGCAGACCAACTGATGATTGCCAAATGGGTGATTCGTAATCTCGCCTGGCGTATGGGACTGAACGTTACGTTTGCTCCGAAGATCACTACGGGCAAGGCTGGTTCGGGTCTGCATGTTCACATGCGTCTGACCAAGGACGGCAAGAACATGATGCTTACCGATAAGCCCAGACCTCAGTTTGGCACACCGCTTTCCGATGATGCACTCCGCATGATTGCGGGAATGATGGATGTGGCGCCGAGTATTACGGCCTTTGGCAATAAGAATCCGACGAGTTACTTCCGCCTCGTTCCTCATCAGGAGGCTCCGACGAATGTCTGCTGGGGCGATAGAAACCGCTCTGTGCTCGTTCGCGTTCCTCTGGGCTGGACTGCGAAGACCAATATGAGCGCTCTTGCCAATCCGCTTGAACCTGCTGCAGCATTCGATACGACACAGAAGCAGACCGTTGAGATGCGCTCACCAGATGGTTCTGCCGACATCTATCAACTGCTCGCTGGTCTTTGTGTGGCTTGTCGTCATGGATTCGAGATGGAGAATGCTTTGGAAGTTGCTGAGAAGAACTATGTCGACGTGAATATTCACGACGCTGCCAATGCCGACAAACTCGCTACTTTGGCTCAACTTCCTGATTCTTGCGTGGCTTCAGCCGACTGTCTGAACCGGCAGCGTAAGGTGTTTGAGGCCTACGATGTCTTCTCGCCAACGATGATTGACGGTATCATCAGCCAACTCCGCTCGTTCAACGACCGCACTCTTCGCGCCGATATCAGTGGCGATCATGAAAAGATAACCGCTCTCGTCAATCAGTATTTCCACTGCGGATAAATACTTCAATACTGAGACATCAACAATTCATCCAATTCCTCATATCATCAAGAAGCCGCCTACCTGTAATAGATAGACGGCTTCTTATTTATGATGTCACTGATTTTCTTGCTATGATTTCCCCAAGATGATATTCACTAATGCCGTAACATCGGCAATGGTTATTCCACCGTCGGTGTTCACATCTGCTGTTCCGAAGAGGTCTTTTGACTTGCCAAGAATAATGTTCACTAATGCAGTAACGTCAGCGATTGTTACTTCGCCATCAGCATTCACATCGCCCAATTTAAACGGAATAGCAACGCCGTTTCGGGTGATAGCAACCTCATCTATGAAGAGATGTGGCATGCTGCCAGAACCCGAATTAGTCGCTGTATAGCCGAGACTGAGTTTTCCAGTTGTTTCGCTATCGATTGTGAACGAAATGGTTTCTGTGGTCCAGGAACCTGCTGTGTAAGTTGTGTTCGAAGATAAATATTCTGTACCTTCATCTGTAATGAAACCAATCAAGTTCTTTGAGAAGGCGCTTGTTCCTCCGACATTATAAACAGGAATCGTGAGGACGTAGTCGCCAGCAGGCAAAAAGACGTTCTGCGAATACTGAGTCTGAGCGGTCCATACGGAGACAATTCCCATACAACCTCCATCGGTAGTCTCTTTGGAGTTCGTTGATGGTGCACTATAACCTTCTCCACCGAGTAAGTAACTCGTTCCCCAAGCATATTGTGCTGATGCGCGTGCGTTGCCATTTGCTGATGTTATGGTCCAGCCATCAATCTCTTGCATACCAGAAGTCTCAGTGCTTGAGTCCTTAATGTCTTTAGCGTATGTTCGAACACTCTGGCTTGTAAATGTTCCTTCGTCAAATGTGAGGTTCTGTAGTTCATTCAGTCTCACGAAATCAGGAAAAACGTATTCTGCGCTCTTTGCTTCTCCGCCAAAGATAGTTGTTACCACCACCTTGATGACATCACCACCTTTAATGCCTTTGGGCAATACGAAACTCTGAGAAGTAGACTCAAAGTCGGGACGATAGGTATAAGTTGCGAAAGTTTCCCAGTTGTCGCCATTCTGCAACATCACCGTAACATCTTTGGTAGCATCACCATTTCCGTTTTTGACATTGAGCGTGTATGCGCCATCATTCAGATATGCACCTGTAATCTCAGGAGTACTTGTCGACGGAGTCCACCAATTAGGTATCGGCTGAACAGATGAATTATAGGCGAAATGAGACTTTACCTTTTTATATACAGTTCCTGCATTTGCAGTTCCCTTAGTATAATCAGTATCCCAGAAAAGTTCACGCATCCATCCATTACTTCCACCTGTGTCTGTGCCATAATAAGAATAACGTTCCACATAATCGTTGTATTCCATTTTATCAAGAACGTTTAGTACCTGTGCGGCATATTCATTCAGACTTGATGGCGTATAGGAGGTAGTCCAAGATGCGCCATATTCCCACTCTGTAATCCAGACGGGGCGACCATATTCTTTCAGAGTACTTAAATTGCTTGACCATTCAGTTGTCCAATAACCATGAGTGCACAAGAAATCGCAACGTTGCTTCATATTGTCACAATGGGTTGCATAAGTCTCCAGATATGAGAGGTCTGTGGCTGAAGGCGAGCCGATGCGCAGACCAGTGGCATTGAATTTGGGAGTATGCGTATAGGCTTTCCACTCATCAATCGTACCGCCACAGGAGCAATCGTCATGCTGTTCTGAATGCTCAGGCTCATTAAATAGCATCATTGCCGTAGAACCTGCCTTGTCGAATTTGTCGTCAGAAGGCCAATAAAGGTGCTGTTTGATGGGGATGTATTCAACATCGGTTGTTGAAGTTTGGTTTGCATCCCAGTTCCAATTCCACGTTCCTCCACATGCCGTTGTTGCGCCAACACTTCCTCCTGCAAATCCTCGCTTCGAAACATAGTGCCAGTTGCGCACATAAACCGAAGTGACGCGCTGATCAAGGGCTTTCGGCAGCGTTACGGTCAGATCGGCGTGATCGGCTACATAAACTCGGCTATAGTCTCCACCTTTGGTTCCAGTTGCTATTGTTGCCATATATCCACGCTTCAACGTGAACGAACGGGCTAAGTTGCTATTTTCACCCAGGTCTGTAGTGTTTCCCAAAGCAACGGAGAAAGTTCCCTCGTCAGTTGTAGCGACGAATGGGTCAGTGCTGGGAGTTGGAATCACTGCAGCACCATTCAGCCAGATTTCCACACGACAGTTTGTTCCATTGATTGCAGCAGTGCCATTAATCGTTACGTTGCCAAGATAATTACTGATGACAGAACTTGGTCGAATGTTCTCGAAGATGAGCCAAGCGTGGTCGCCTTCAAGATTCACCGAGCCGCCATCGAAAGGAGTTGTGCTGAGGATATGATAGTCCATTCCCTCTACATTGACGGCCTCACTGACGCAATAGTCGTCTTGCTCGGTCACGCCATAGTCATTGGTAAACACCTCGGTCTTTGCGACATTTCTCGAGTCTTCAAAACCATTACCATTGGCGGGAATAATCGAGAACCAGTTCAGTGCGCTTCTTTCTTTGTCATAATAGACAGGTACATAGTCGGATTCCCAATAATAGGTGCTGCCATTGGAGAAATCGCATCCCATTCGTCTTGAAGTATTCTTCTTGCTGGAAATTCGTGTGCTATAGCGTTGGTCGAATGTCCATAGGTATTCATCGCCGCTACCATCATCAGAAAGAAGTACCGAATAAGTATTGGAAGTGCTGGCGGTGAGGTATTTACCTGTTGATTTATGGAGTAGTTTCACATAACCGCTTGTGCCTGATGCTACAGCGGTGAAGATGAACTGTTCATCAATACTACTGTCATAGGCATGAAGGTGAGGAGCGCCGTCACTGTTGGTAGTCAACAGTTTATTGAAAAAATCGTTGCAGATGTAGTAGTCACCTTCCGTAACCACAGCATTTGCATCAGACGAAAATCCCAGACATAAAACGACGAGGAATGCTATTAGGCTGATTCTCAAATTCATAAACTTTCCGCATATAGGTTTTGTACGCTGCAAAATTAAGAAAAAAACTTTATAAACTATCAAAAAGGCCTGATTTTTTGGAATTTACCTCATAATTTCATGTCATTTTGACACTTATTTATATACTTTTTCATGCAGTTTGTATCTTTTTTGCTTGATGTAGTTACAATTTCCAATTAAAAAGTCAGTATAGAATTTTGAAATTTGGCCAAATTACGTTATCTTTGCAAATTGAAGTAAAACGGAATTCTAAAAACTACCTACATATGGAAGAAAAAGACAGATTGGCAGCAGGACTGCCTGAGAATGCGTTTAGAGAGTTAAAGGAAGGTGAAAAGTATGAGCCGCTGATGTCTCCAGACAGCCAGTATCCTGAAGTGAATGCTTGGTCAGTGACTTGGGGCGTTGTGATGGCTATGCTATTTTCAGCGGCTGCCGCCTATCTGGGACTGAAGGTCGGTCAGGTGTTTGAAGCCGCAATTCCTATTGCTATTATCGCAGTGGGTGTTTCGACTGCGGCCAAGCGTTCAAAGGCTTTAGGCGAAAATGTCATTATTCAGTCGATAGGTGCTTGTTCTGGTGCAGTTGTTGCTGGTGCAATTTTCACATTGCCCGCCATTTACATTCTTCAGGCGAAGTATCCTGAGATGTCGGCTTCGTTCCTTAATATTTTCATTTCATCATTGCTTGGTGGTATTATCGGCATTTTGTTCCTCATCCCGTTCCGTAAATATTTCGTGAGCGAGATGCATGGTAAATATCCTTTCCCTGAAGCAACTGCAACGACACAGGTGCTCGTCAGTGGCGCTAAGGGTGGCGATCAGGCTAAGCCCCTTCTCTTGGCTGGTATTGTTGGTGGTCTGTATGATTTCATTGTAGCAACATTCGGTTGGTGGAACGAAAACTTTACGACGCGTGTTGTTGGCTGGGGCCAGCAGTTGGCAGATAATGCCAAACTCGTGTTCAAAGTAAACACAGGTGCTGCTGTGCTTGGTCTTGGTTATATCATTGGTTTCAAGTATGCACTTATCATCTGTCTGGGTTCTCTATCCGTTTGGTGGGTGATTGTTCCTGGTCTGGCTTTGATTTTCCCCGATACTGTCTTGAATCAATGGGATCCGTCCATTACGACTGCTGTTGGCGACATGAGTCCCGAGACTATCTTCAAGGCTTATGGTAAGTCGATTGGTATTGGTGGTATTGCAATGGCTGGTATCATTGGAATCATCAAGTCTTGGGGAATCATCAAGAGTGCCGTTGGACTTGCTGCTCAGGAAATGAAAGGCGGCAAGGGAGCAGCAGAAGATCAGAAACGTACGGAGCAAGACCTTTCGTTTAAGTTCATTGCGATTGCCTCAATCATTACCATCATCGTGACATTCCTTTTCTTCTGGTTTGGCGTGATGGATGGAAATATGTTCTTTGCTCTTGTGGCCATTGTTTTGGTAACCGTAATCGCCTTCCTCTTCACAACCGTTGCAGCAAACGCAATTGCTATCGTGGGCTCAAACCCTGTAAGCGGAATGACGCTGATGACGCTCATTCTGGCTTCGGTCGTGATGGTTGGTATCGGACTGAAGGGAACAAGTGGAATGGTTGCTGCCTTGATTATGGGAGGTGTAGTCTGCACGGCTTTGGCAGTTGCAGGCGCATTCATCACCGACCTGAAGGTTGGTTACTGGCTTGGAACAACGCCTCGCAAGCAGGAGCAATGGAAGTTCTTGGGCACGTTGGTATCAGCAGCCACAGTTGGTGGTGTGATGATGCTTCTGAATGAGACCTATGGCTTTACGACAGGTCAACTGGCTGCACCTCAGGCTAATGCAATGGCCGCAGTCATTGATCCATTGATGAATGGCGTTGGAGCCCCTTGGTTGCTCTATGCGATTGGTGCAGTGATTGCGGTTGTGCTCACTTGGTTCAAGATTCCCGCACTCGCTTTCGCCCTCGGTATGTTTATTCCGATGGAACTGAACATTCCTCTGTTGGTAGGTGGTGCTGTGAATTGGTATGTAACTACGCGTTCTAAGAACGAAGAGGTGAACAAGCAACGTGGTGAGAAGGGTACGCTCATCGCATCGGGCTTCATTGCTGGTGGCGCATTGATGGGCGTTATCTCTGCATTGTTGCGCTTTGGTGGATTCAATCCCGTTAGTGAGTCTTGGCTGCAGAATCCCATGTCGGAGGTTTGTTCGCTGATTGCCTATATTCTCTTGATTACCTACTTCATCTGGGCTACGAAAAATAAGACTAAACCAAATAATTAGAAAGTAAGACTTAACATGAGGAATCTATCTAAGATAACTAACTATCTGAAAGTGATTGCAGCAGGATTGCTTTGCAGCCTGATGCCCCTAAATGCTGTTGCTCAGACAACTGAACTTACACCTACTGAAGCAAAGAGCCTCTATAAGAACATCTCTATGCGACGTGTGGGTGTTCATGATCCGTCGATAGTCTATGAGCCCAATTCGAAGCGCTACTATATATTCGGTACGCACAAGGCTGGAGCATGGACCGCTGACTTGCAGAATTGGACACAGGCCAATCCAACGTGGAAAGTAGGGACCAACACCAACGCATCTAACAGCAGTGCTTTCGTGACACCTGCCGTAAAGACCGTTATGAAAGGTGGTGAGGAAGTTTCTTTCCCACAGTTCAATGCAGTTGATTGGTCGGGGCGAACCGATAGCGGCTACAATGTGAATGGAAACATGTGGGCGCCGGATGTGCTGTGGAATCCAACGATGGAGAAATGGTGTATGTATCTGAGTATCAACGGTGACGCTTGGCATTCGAGCATCATATTGCTGACGGCAGATAAGATTACAGGACCTTGGGAATATCAGGGACCAATCGTGATTTGCGGATTTGATGCGGGAAGCCATAGTTATAAACTCACTGATTTGGAACTCGCAATTGGCACTCAGTCGTCACTTCCCTCGCGTTATAATGTGGGTTCGGGTTGGGGACGCCGCTGGCCTCATACGATTGACCCCTGCGTGTTCTATGACGAAGAAGGAAATTTGCGCTTCATCTATGGTTCCTGGTCGGGTGGTATCTGGATGCTTGACCTCGATGAGAAGACTGGACTGCGCGACTATGATGTCGTATATCAATCTGTCAATGGTAACAGCGACGGTGTGACCCGTGACCCTTATTACGGAATTAAACTGGCTGGTGGCTATTATGTGTCGGGCGAGGGTCCTTACATTGAGCACATCGGAGACTACTATTTCCTCTTTGTCACCTATGGCTATTTGGATAGTGTCGGAGGTTATGAGATGCGCGTATTCCGTTCGAAGGACGTTGAAGGTCCTTATGTAGATGGTCAGGGGCGTCCAGCCATTTTCGATCGTTATGTGATGAACTACGGAAGAAATGGCGACCGTCGCGGTCAGAAGATTTTAGGCCCTTATAACAAGTGGGGATTCCAGACCGTAGGCGAACTCTCGCAAGGTCATAACAGCATTGTTGCTGCTGAAGACGGACGTACTTATCTGGTCTATCACACTCGTTTCAACAATGGGACAGAATGGTTTGAGGATCGTGTTCATCAGATGTTCCTGAACGAGAATGGTTGGCTTGTGGCTGCTCCGTTCGAATATAACGGCGAGACACAGACCGATGCTCAGAACGCTTCAGAGCAACTCTATGCTGTTTCGGAGATTCCCGGCAAGTGGCAACTGCTCGTTCATCGTTATAATCTTGACTATCAGAATAAGGAGGAAATGTATCCTGTTGAGATTGAACTTCACGAAGACGGAACGATAACGGGTTCACAGAGTGGAACATGGACTCTTAAAGAGGGCACAACTTACATTCAGTTGCAACTGCAGGGCACAACTTATTACGGCGTTCTCACTGAACAGCAAATGGAGCAGACAACTATCAAGGCGCTCTGTTTCACGGCTTCAAGCAATTCAGGAATCAACATCTGGGGACATAAGGTTCGCGAGAAATACCAGTTGGCCCGACAGATGAACACACAGTCTATTCCTGTTTCCAATGGGGCTCGTGTCGCAGGAAACCTTGACCTCTATGGTATTGACCTGCTGACAAACGTGAATCTCGAATGGACCTCATCAGTTCCTCAACTCATCTCGAATGAAGGTCTCTACAATCCTGCGGGCTTCGACGAGAGTACACCAGTGGAACTGACCATCAAGGAATGGGCTGGTGACTATTATTGGACACATACCTACAACGTAAATGCCCAGGAAGATTCTATTCCCGATGTAGACTACAAGAGCAGAATGCTTGCCTATTATAACTTTAATAGTGAGCCTGTTGAGAACAAACTGAACACTTCGCAGACTGCTTCATTGCGTCGTTCGGGAACAACGGCTTCTCGCCCGCAACTCGAGACTGATCGCATGAGAAACGGACAAGTGATTCATCAGTACTCGGCTAATGAAAGCAACCGCCACAGTTATGCTGAAATGCCTAATCCACTGCTGAATGCTGATACGAGCGAGGGCGTTACGATTGCATTCTGGGTTCATCCGAACGACAATAATCTCTGGAATACAATCTTCTCGTTCTACGACAGTTCGATTCGCAATCGTCTGTGGGTAACGCCGAATGCATTCATTGGCTATACAACTCTTCAGGATACGATCTACGTAAACTATCCCGATCGCACTACGAACTATATCACACCTAATCAGTGGAACTATGTGGTGCTGACGATTTCACCTTCGTCGGGCGCAGTTTTCTATGTGAATGGTGCTCTGAAGACTTCGACGAGTTACACCTATCGGGGTAGAGTTGACGGAACGGAGATCACGAGAAAATCGCAGATTGACTTCAAGATTCTTACCGACTTCATGGGTGCAAGTGAGAAATTCTATCTGGGCTATGGTTCAACTTGGACTTCAGCCGATATGCTTTTCGACGATTTGATGGTTTATAATCGAGTGCTCACTTCGCGTGAGATTCGTGGACTCTACATGCTTGCGAACCGCGTCTATGATTTCGCCTCTGACTTAACAAGCGGCATTGAGGACGTAGAGATTTCACGCACTGATGCTTCAGGAACTGCAGACTGCGTCTTCGACCTGAGCGGACGAAAGGTTGCCGATAGCAAATCAGCACTCCAGAGTTTGCCGAAGGGCCTCTATATTGTGAATGGAAGAAAGGTGGTTGTGAAATAAGTAGCAAATCATTAATACAAATAGAGCATTGTCTTGACAAACGTCGGGGCAATGCTTTTTTGTGTAACACCCTTTGCAAAAAAAAATCTGATGGAAATTACCGAATACTGATGCTCTTCTATAATAACTCTCAATGATGTTCTTAAGTTGATTTTAGGGTAGGTCTTATGGTAAGTCTAATGGTAGGTCTATGGTAGGTCTATGGTAGGTGTTGTAGAAAGACCTACCATGCTCTCAGCCCTTTATTCATCAGCGTTTGCGAGTGGTTATGGTAGGTGGGTAGGTCTTATTCGATTTTATACTTTTCTGCGGATAGGTTCCCTCTCTGCAGGGGAGGGCGGGAGGAGAGGCTCCTATCCTTTTGATTATACAAAGCATACCTTTTGACCTTACAGAGCATATCTTTATACCTATATAAAGCATACCTTTATACCCCTATAAAGGTGTCCTTTCTATGGTCAAAAGGATACCTTTCTATGGTCGAAAGCATTGCTTTGTATAGTCGGGAAGATTGCTTTGTAAAGTCGGGAAGATTGCTTTAGATAGTCGGGAGCATTGCTCTATTCAATAAAGAGAAATACTCAATATTGCATAGAGATTAAAGTTGAATTATTTGACGTTGATTTGAAAAATCAAAAGGCGTCGATTTCCGTTTGTCAAAGATACTCGGCAGTGACGGAATCCTTACATTTCTGCAATTCGCTGGGACGGCCGGCAAATAGCACCTGTCCTCCTTGTTCGCCTGCCCCAGGTCCAAGTTCTATCACATAGTCGGCAGCCTTGATGACATCGGTGTTATGCTCAATCACATAGACTGTGTTGCCCGCTTCCACCATCTGTTCGAATAGTCCGATGAGTCGGCTCACATCCTTCAGGTGCAAACCATCGGTTGGTTCGTCGATGATGAAGATTCCCCGTTGACCGCCATTGTTTTCGGGTGATGTGTAGGGTTGCAGATAAGAGGCAATCTTCATGCGCTGCAATTCACCGCCCGAGAGGGTAGATAGTGCCTGATTCAGATGTAGATAGCCCAAACCGACAGCCTTCAGTGGACGTAGTTTCTCTTCGATAATGGTTCCACTGAAGAAATCTGAGGCGAGTCGTACGCTCAGGTCCATCACTTCGGCAATGTTCTTGCCATTGAGTACATAGCCCAGTGCCTCTTTCGAATAACGCAGTCCGCCACAGGCCTCACATGTGGTTTCAATGTTGTCCATGAATGCCATTTCGGAAACGACAACGCCCTTACCCCCACAGACAGGACAACCCCCACGTCCGTTGAACGTGAAATATTGTTCCTTCATCTTGTAGGCCTTTGCAAATCGCTTCCGGATGTCGCCCGCTACGTCCATATAGGTTGCCGGAGTCGAGCGAAGACTCACGCCGATATTCTTCTGGCTGATGTAGACAATTTCGTCGTTCGTGTTGTCAATCGCAGCAGCCCTCTGCTTGCGGAAACATTCCATCAATGAACTTTTGCCGGAGCCAGCAACACCTGCGATGACGCCGAAAACGCCGAGTGGCAAGTCGATTGAAATGTCCTTCAGATTGTGGAGACTGGCCTTGTGAAGCGGAAACCATTCTTTCGGCGAGCGCGGCTCAGGCTTGAATTCACCGCGACTATGGAGCATTTCTCCTGTGGCTGTTCCACTATGGAGAAGTTCGTCGTAAGAGCCCTCGAAGACAATGTTTCCTCCGTCGATGCCCGGTCCGGGACCTAAGTCGACAATGTGGTCGGCTAATTGAATCATCTCCCGATGATGCTCAACAAGCAGCACCGTATTGCCTGCATCACGAAGCCTTCGAACCGAATGTTTCATCAGTTCGATATCGTGGTCATGAAGTCCTGTGCTGGGTTCATCGAGAATATAAAGCACGTCGGCAAGCGACGAGTTGATGTATTTCGCAATTTTGCAGCGCTGAGCCTCACCGCCTGATAAGGTTCCGACACCTCTGTCTAGGCTCAGATAGCCCAGCCCGATTTCCTCCAGAGCCGTCAGGCGTGCGCCAATGGCTTTCTTTAGGTCTTCGGCCAGTGGGTCTTTGATGGAGCGAATCCATTCGTTCAGTCGTCGGATGCTCATTGCTGAGGCTTCCGCAATGTTCACTCCGTCAATCTTGCACGAAAGCACGCGCTTGCTCAGTCGCGAGCCGCCGCAGTCGGGACAAGTTCCCATGTTGAGCATCGGATTGAGCACAGCAGCATGCAGAAGTCCCTCCTCAGAGTTGATAATCGACCTATACATTCGCGGAATGATTCCTTCGTATTTGGCTGATTTCGGCCAGTTGGCAGGGGGATTCTTCAGTCTGATTTGGGGACTGTTCAGGAATAAGTCGAGTTCTTCGGGCGAATAGTCCTTGATTTTCTTGTCGAGGTCGAAGAGCCCGCTGTGAGCATATCGAATCCAGCGCCAGCCGCCTTTGCCGAAAGCGATATAGTGAATGGTGTCCTCGTCGTTGAGGCTCTTGTTGAAATCAACAAGTTTGTGAATGTCCAATTCGCGAATCTCGCCCAATCCAGAGCAACGCGGACAACTGCCCTCTGGATGATTAAAGGAGAACGACTCCGCATAGCCCACAAACGGTTTTCCAACGCGGGAAAACAGCAATCGCAGCAGGGCAGCAATGTCGGTATAGGTAGCGACTGTTGAGCGTGAGTTCTGTCCAGGTTTCCGCTGGTCGATGACGATTGCAATTGGAAGATTCTCAATGGCGTCAACATGCGGACGTCCGTATTTCGGCAAATATTGCTGGACAAAAGTCGGGAAAGTATCATTCAGTTCCCGTCGCGACTTGGCCGCAATCGTATCCATCACGAGTGAACTCTTGCCCGAGCCACTTACGCCAGTGAAAACAGTGATTTCGTGTTTGGGAATTCGCAGCGATATGTCTTTCAGGTTGTTTTCCCGTGCTCCTCTGATAACGATGAAGTCTCTATCCATGGTGGTTGTGGTTTTTCTGGAGACGGACTATTCGTTGGCCGATTCAATCAGCATGATGAGTTCGTCGCGAAGTGATTCGGGCAACTGAATGCCGCGCAGGGTGATGCTCCGACTCCAGGGGGCTGCGTCTTTTGGCTGCAGCGTGTGAAGCACGTAGGCAAACTGCTCAATCTCAGCATCGGTGTAAGATGAGGCAGAGCGCCCTTTGAACGCGTCGAGTTCCTCGTCGTCGAAATATTCGATGGGCTTCGTGGCTGCTTCCATCATGCACACCTGTTCGCATTTCGGGTCGTCACCCGTACAGGTTGAGCAGTCGCCACTGCCCACGACAATGGGTTCCTCGCTTCCGTCGCTGCGGCGGTTTCGACCGAATATATAGGCAATGGCGCCCAGCGTGAGCAGTGATATAATCGATATGATTGTAATTTCTGACATGATTGATAATTGAATCTCAGCGTTTGGTGTTGTCTGATTTCGGGAAACAGCAGATGCCTTTTGATTTATCTGCATTCTGAAAAAGCCGACACCTATTATTATTTACAATGCAGGTTCTTCGTCTTTTATCTCTTCGATGCTGAATCCGGCTCGCTCCATCTCTTCCCAGAAATGGGGATAAGACTTCGTCACCACCTTCGGGCGATGAATCGAGATTCCTGGCCAAACGAGCGCGAGTGGGGCAAAGGAGAGCGCCATTCGATGGTCCTCATAAGTCTCGATGGGTTCTGTAGTCGGAGTGCAACGCTCACCATTCCACACAAGGTCGGTTGTGTTTTCTACATGAATGGCAACGCCGACTTTCATCAGTTCCTTCCGAAGAGCCTCAATGCGGTCGGTTTCCTTAATCTTCAGTGTCTGCAAGCCACGAAAATGGAACGGGATTCCTTTGGCTGCACAAGTTGCCACAATTGTCTGTACGAGGTCGGGTGAGTTGATGAAATCATAGTCGAGACGCGGAACCGAGCGATTGTTCTTGCGAAGCACTACGACCTGCTCTCCATCAATGGTTTCGAATGATGTCTTCACGCCCAGCATCGAGAAGATGTAGCGAACAGCAGCATCACCCTGACGCGAACCGTCTTTAAGTCCAGGCAGAATGATTTCAGCGTCTTCGTCGGCGGTAAGCGACATCGCCTCATACCAGTAACTTGCTGAACTCCAGTCGTTTTCGATGGAGTAGTCGATGAGTTGATAGGGCTGAGGCCGCACCATTACGGTATCGCCACTGGTCCAGTCGGCATCGGCACCATATTCGCGCATCATCCAGAGCGTCAGGTCGATATAGGGTTTCGAGATGATGTTGCCCTTCAGTCGCAGTTCAAGTCCATTCTCAAGAGCAGGAGCAATCATCAGCATTGCCGAAACATATTGCGAACTCATGTTGCCGGGAATCTCCACCATTCCTCCTTTGAGTTGGCGACCGCGTATGTGAAGAGGCGGGAATCCTTCCTCACCGAGGTATTCTATGTCGGCTCCAAGTTGCCGCAGCGCATTGACGAGAATGCCGATTGGGCGGTGCTTCATGCGTTGTGTACCTGTAATCACGTGTTCGCCTTCAGTGGCAGCAAGATAGGCAGTCAGAAAACGCATTGCAGTTCCCGCTGCACCAATATCAATCACTGGAGGCATGTCGCGAAGCGCTTTCACCATCACAACCGTATCGTCACAATCAGACAAGTTCTTCGGCATGATGACGGCCGTCTGTTGCTCTTGTCTTGCAGCGGCGAGTGCACTGATGATCAATGCTCGGTTGGAAATGCTTTTTGAGGCAGGCAGTTTCACCGTACCTCGAAGAGTGGGTGGAGCCTGTAGTTTATATATGATTGAATTCTTCATGCTATATTTTGTGTCTATTTTATTAGTTTGATGTTTGATCGTTGCTTCTTGTTGGTTTAGAATCCGTCGAGTTCGAAATATTCATCTTCGAGTTCTGCTCCGTCTTCTTTCTCCTGACTATTGCCCTCGTCGAGGATAACTCCCTCACTATCGTCAGAAGTCGTAGTCCCAGTCTCGTCTTCATCGAGGATAATTATGTCCTCGTCCTCAGTCGTAGTTGTGGGCTCGTCTAAGATTATCAATTCATCGCCTGAATTCTCTGGCTGAGTCGTTTCCTCATCGGCGATAGTGATTCCGCCATCATCGGTTTCTACTGGCGTAGTCTTAGTTTCCTCAGTAGGAATTGTGATTCCGCCCTCGTCAGTATCTACTGGAGTTGTCGTTGTTTCCTCAGAAGGAATAGTGATTCCGCCATCGTCGGTTTCTACTGGCGTTGCCGTAGTCTCCTCAGTGGGAATTGTGATTCCACCGTCGTCAGTTTCTACTGGCGTAGTCGTTGTCTCCTCAGTGGGAATTGTGATTCCGCCGTCGTCAGTTTCTATTGGTGTTGTCGTTGTTTCCTCAGTGGGAATGGTGATTCCTCCATCTTCAGTTTCTACTGGAGTTGTCGTTGTCTCCTCAGTGGGAATAGTGATTCCACCATCGTCTGTATTCACAGGAGTAGTCGGTTCGTCAGTAGGAACGATCGTTTCTTCATCGTCTCTTGGTGTAGCGAGGTCGTCTTCCTCGTTGACGATGATATTGTCTTCGGGATTTGCCACAGGCGTATCGCCTTCATCGTCGCCAAAGAACTCGCCGCCGGCAGGAGCAGTTCCTTCCTCGTCGATACCCTCGCCGTTCTCCTCATCGTCAGATCCGCCGAGGCTGTATTTTGAATCGTCCTCGTCATAGCCAATCTCAGCAGGTTCGGAGAGTAGAGGTCGCTTATCGATTTCGAGCGGTACAAAGTTCTCTTCGTAGAACACTTCGTAGTCGTCGTAACTAAACTGTTTGCCAAGCAATGGGAGGTTGGTTTCGCTGATGATGATTGCACGAGAGCCCGAGATAGTGTCGCCGGGCTCGTGTAAGCCTCCACTTCCAAGTAGCCGCATGATGTTCTCCTGCTGATAGAGTTGACGCGCATACTGACGTGCTTCGTCGTAGTTGAGGAAGCCCGACACTTGCATGTGGACAGGACCATCAGTCTCCACAATCTCGAGGTTGAAGTTGCGCACCATGAACGAAGTGAAGTTATAACGAGCGAGTTCAAAGAGCAGTTTGTTCTGATTGACAGAATCCGGATGATAGGCGATGATGAAGTAGAACTTCTCGTTCCTTTCGGGTGAGAACTCACGAGCCGAGATGGAGTCGCTGTCGCTCAGCACTACTGAACGTCTACTCCAGACGTCACCCAGGTCGAACTTACCTCCATGCAATCTGCGGCCTTCCTTCACGCCGTTGACAATCATACCCGCCATTTCGGCCAGTTTGCTCTGGGGGAATTTCTCGACGAGCAATTTCATGTCGGCAAGACAACCGTCGCCATCGCCATCGTTGAGTTTCGAGAGTCCGCCAATGAATATGAACTTGTCGCGGTTTTCTCCCAAGGGGAAACGTTCCTCAGAAATATGGGCATTCGCACGAACCTCGCTATAGCGGTCGGCCTTGAAAGCATCATAGGTTGCACCATAAAGAGAATCTTCCATCTGTTCACCAAAGCGGGCATTTTCCTTGAAATAGGGATCGGTGAGCAAAGTAGTCCATTGACTTTCGGGATATTCAGCAGCGAGTTTGTCGACATAGGTTTGGGCAATGTCGAACTCTCCTTTGCGCGAATGGAGCAGGAACATATGATAATAGACATCGGCGAGTTGTTCAAACTCAGGGAAGTCGGCCAGCAGACGGTAGAATTGTTTCTCACTCAGAGGAAGGTTGTCGAGTTTGTCCTTGAAAATGACGCCAGAGTTATAGAGGCCGTCCTGAATAACAAGGTTGCTGGCAGCAACTTGGTCCTCGGTGAAAGGAATCTGAGCCAAATAATACTCACGCTTGTGAGGATCGTTCTGGGCGCTGTCGGTGACTTGCTCGAGTGAGTCGGCTGCGGCTTGGGCTTGTGCAATGGAGTCGAGCATTTCCTGAGGCATTTCGCCCTCTTCGCCACCCATTCCTGCAACAACGGTCTGGTTGATGCGCTGCCAGTTATCGACGTTTTCTCGCTTACCCCATTGCTTTTCGAAGGTCTGCTTACCCTGCTGAACAGCCATTGGATTATAGAAATACCATTTCCCTTGCTGTTGCTGATTGTTGGCGGCTGTGTTCGGAGTGTTTCCACGATTGCCCATTCCGCCATTTCTTTGTGTCTGTTGCTGGGCATTGGCTTCGGCTTGCTTGCGCTGTTCTTCCTTTTCCTTTTTCTTCAGCGCCTCAATGACGCGGTCGATAGCAGCGTTGCGGTCTTTCTCGCTCATTTTAGCCAGTGCCTGCAGCGAGTCTTGCAGGTGTACGGCGTCAGTATAGGGAACGAGTTCGTCGAGAACCTTCGAACGGCGTGAGAGTTGTTCGTAGTCGGGGCGTTCCTTGTCGAGTAAGCCAATGGCCTCACCATAGCAACGCTGAGCATCGTTGAACTTCTCCTTTTGCCAATAGAGGTCGCCAAGTTTCAGCAACAGAACACCTTTCTCAATGCCTGAGCGAGTTGCTTTTTCGTTTCCTTTCTCATAGGCGCCAATGGCGTGAGCGGTGTCGCGTTGAGCCAGATAGATATTACCGATGGCGTAGTAGACTTGGTCGAGATAGTCCTTGTTCTTGTCGGAAGCAGCCATTCGCTTCAGACGGCTAATCATCTTTTTAGCCTGACCAGCAGCCATCACTTCCGTCATAGCGATACGGGCGTTGAATTCTACTTCGTAAGGCGGATTCTGAGCCACTACCTTTTTATAGGCCTTATAGGCTTCCTGCTTATGACCAAGTTCGGCTTCGAGTTGACCGAGTAGATAATATTCACGGGCTTTCTGACGCTTGCGCATCTCGTGCTTGATGGTCTTGCGCAGATAGGGAATTGCCTCTTCGTAGTCGCCAGTGTGGATGTAGTAATCGGCCATCGTGTAGTCCCATTCCTTCTGAGCCCGCCAATGAATGCTGTCGCGGCGCATATTGCGGATGACATCCTCAGCATCATAAATCCATTCCTGCTCAATGTAGCATTTGGCAAGCCAGGCGCGGGCACGACCATAAATGGCGGGCTGCGTCTGATAGAGGCGACTCATGTAGTTGAAGGTGGAGGCGGCTTCGTCGAAGGCACCCTTGTAGAATTGCGAACGGCCCATCAGCATCCAGGCTTTCCAGAGGAAAGGATTGTATTCCTTTCGGCTAAGCCATTCAATATCACGCTCGGTTTTGCGGCGCTTCTTGGTCCATTCGGGTTTGTGCTTGATGCTGTGCAACTTGATGGCCTTCTGGCATTTCTCAATGGCTTTATCGAAGTTTCCTTTACCGATTTCCTTCGATTGCTTGCTGCCAACAGTGTAGAGGGGAATGATTTCAGTAAAATTGTCTTTGTGACCATTCTCCTTTTCCAGAGAACCGTCGATATAGGCCAGTGTTCCGTTATAATAAGTGTTATAACGAGCATTGAACGAGTGCCACCAACGACTCTTCGCAGTGTTTTTCTGCGTAGAACAACCTGCCACTAGTCCGGCCAGAACAAGCAGCAAGAGCATGAGTATGTGCAAACGTCCGTGCTGTCGCATCATAATTACATCTTTATAACGCGCGCATTGGAGGTTTATTGCATAACGCCCCCTTTATCTTTGACAATTTAACATTTTGTGGAAATAATTTACGAAGCAGGAGGGATAATAATGATACGAAATCGATAAAAGGTAAAAAGTTTCACGATAGAAGAATAGGGTGGGGAGAATGCAATGAGCGATGATTTCCTTTGGAGGAGAATCATCGCTCATAGAATTATTTTGAGAAAGCCTTTGTTGTTGAGTAAGGCTTGGTCAGGTGGTTCTGATTTAGACTTTGTTGGCCTTTTTGCGCTGATCGTGGTCGAGAATAGTCTTGCGCATACGCATTGACTTCGGAGTCACTTCGACGAGTTCGTCGGTCTTGATGTACTCCAGGCATTCTTCGAGACTCATGATTACTTTTGGTACGATACGAGCCTTGTCGTCAGTACCAGAAGCACGAACGTTGGTCAACTGCTTGGCCTTGCAGACATTGATGACGAGATCGTTGTCGTGAACATGTTCGCCGACGACCTGACCAAGATAGACCTCTTCGCCCGGGTCGATGAAGAACTTACCACGATCCTGCAGTTTGTCGATAGCATAGGCGTAAGCCGTTCCCGTCTCCAGTGCAATCATCGAACCATTCTGGCGACGCTGAATATCGCCCTTGTAAGGTTGGTATTCTTTGTAGCGATGAGCCATAATGGCTTCTCCCTGAGAGGCTGTCAACACGTTTGTGCGAAGGCCAATGATACCACGTGAAGGAATGTCGAACTCAATATTCACGCGGTCGCCCTGATTCTCCATACTGGTCAGTTCGCCCTTACGGCGTGTAACCATATCAATCATCTTTGAGGAGAATTCCTCGGGAACGTTGATGGTGAGTTCCTCAATGGGTTCGCAGCGCTGACCGTCGATTTCCTTGTAGATAACCTGAGGCTGACCCACCTGAAGTTCGTAACCCTCGCGGCGCATTGTCTCGATAAGCACGCTCAGATGAAGCACACCACGACCGCTGACTATCCATGCGTCAGTGGAATCTTCGAAGGGAGCAACGCGCAGGGCAAGGTTCTTCTCCAGTTCACGCTGCAGACGGTCACCGATGTGGCGACTGGTGCAGTATTTACCTTCCTTGCCGAAGAAGGGTGAATCGTTGATGGTGAAGAGCATAGACATTGTAGGTTCGTCGATAGCAATCGGAGGCAGCGGTTCTGGATTCTCAAGGTCGCAAATGGTGTCGCCAATCTCGAATTTCTCCAGTCCGATGACGGCACAGATGTCGCCTGAGTCTACTTGATCAGTCTTCTGGTGGCCCATTCCCTCAAATGTGTGGAGTTCCTTAATCTTCGTGCGCTCCTGAGAGCCGTCACGGTGGCAGATAGTCACTTGTTGTCCGTCCTTTAGCGTTCCACGATGAACACGTCCTACAGCAATGCGTCCGGTGTAATTAGAATAGTCGAGTGAAGTGATGAGCATCTGAGGAGTTCCTTCTAATTGCTGCGGAGCCGGAATGACTTCTACAATCTTGTCCAGCAGATACTCAATATTGTCAGTTGGTGTGCGCCAGTCTTCGCCCATCCAGCCCTGCTTGGCAGAACCATATACAACGGGGAAGTCGAGTTGGTCTTCTGTTGCGTTCAGTGCAAACATCAGGTCGAACACCATTTCGTAGACTTCTTCAGGTCGGCAGTTTGGTTTGTCAACCTTGTTCACTACTACGATGGGCTTCAGTCCTATCTGAAGAGCCTTCTGAAGCACGAAGCGTGTCTGAGGCATCGGGCCTTCAAAGGCGTCGACAAGTAGAAGACAGCCGTCGGCCATATTCAGTACGCGCTCAACTTCACCACCGAAGTCAGCGTGTCCCGGAGTGTCAATAATGTTAATCTTTGTGCCTTTCCAGTTAATGGAAACGTTTTTCGAAAGAATCGTAATTCCGCGCTCGCGTTCCAAGTCGTTAGCATCGAGCACTTGTGAAGAGTTATCCTGACCGTCGCGGAAGAGTTTTCCTGCGAGCATCATCTTGTCCACGAGCGTTGTCTTACCGTGGTCAACGTGTGCGATAATCGCAATATTTCTGATGGAATTCATATATTCAAAATACAACTATGTCTGAAATCGAGTGCAAAATTACAAAGAAAATCTGAAAAAGTTTGGTTAATCTGAGAAAAATATGTAACTTTGCACCCGCAATTCTCAAAATGAGGTTGTTTTTACCGGAAAATCCGGTGCATTTAGCCGATGTGGTGCGCTAAGTTGATGAAGGCGGCTTGCATTGACTGGATGTAATTTCAAAACATTCATCAAAACAAAAAACATGTATTTAGACAAAGCAAAGAAGGCTGAACTCTTCGAGACCTATGGTCACGGAGCAACTGACACCGGTTCTGTTGAGAGCCAGGTAGCCCTGTTCTCTTTCCGTATCAAGCACCTCACTGAGCACTTGAAGGAAAATCACAAGGATCACAACACTGCACGTTCACTGACCATGCTCGTTGGTAAGCGTCGTAAGTTGCTGACTTATCTGAAGAAGCAGGACATTGAGCGCTATCGTGCTCTGATCAAGGCCCTTGGTCTTCGCCGATAAGAATCGGATTAAAGAAACAAAGAATCCCCGCACTTCTATTGAAATGCGGGGATTTTTCTATGTATTGAAACTTGGGTGTATAGCGTTAGTTGCTATACACTCCAAGTTCGGCGAGACTAGAGACAGAGGAATCTCCGCTCTGAATCGTAAGACGAAGATAACGGGCAGGCACTGCACCATAGAAAGCAATGTGCTGATAGCCATCGGCCTTGGGCATATCGGCTTCCTGAGCAGTTCCGACTTCACTGAATTTCTGACCATCGGTGCTGATTTCGAGTTTCACGCTTGAGAAGTAATACTCTTCAATCCACCAGCCACCCCAGTAACTCATCCAATAACGGGCTACACGCAAACCGCTGACCTTCTTCTCTTCCTTCATGTCGACAACAACCGTTGTTGTACGGCCGCCGTCAGCATCGGTACGCAACTGCGGACCATTACCAAGATTCTGGTCGAAGAGTTCGTCGGAATTGATGCTAGTGCCAGAACTGTAGGAAGCAGTCCATCCATCGTATGATGTGAGGAGAGTCCCTGGCATTTCGGAAGCATCTGAAATGGTCTTGATGAGTTTCGTTTCAGTTTCAACGATGACATAGCCGAAGCCACGCTCCTCGCTGGCGGAACCGTCACCGCTGACCTGTGCAATGCGAACGGGAAGCAGATAGGCGGGAGCAGTGAGTGAGGCAAGTGCATCTTCGCGGATAGAGACCTCGATAGAATCCTCAGCCTGAGTGTTGCCAGTGCGAATCGTTGTAGATAGTTGTGAAGCATCGATTGCACTTTCAGGTATAGCCTCATAATTAGTGCTATTGGCTTCGTTGTAAGTAGCGACCATCGAGTTGTCGATGATTGCTGTGACATGTGTGTCCTGAGTGGCAGGACGCAAGATGCGTACGGGGAATTTCGCAGCAATGTCGCCGAAATCGCCCACGGGTGTGTGAATAATCATGCCTGTGAACGTGTTTTCAGCATTTGCCTTGAAGTAGACGAGGTTGTTGGGATTTCCCACCACGTCGTACTTCTCGTCGTCGCTGCAAGACGTAAGTGTCAGTGCAGCCACGGCGAAAAAGCAATATACAAAATGTTTCAACATTTTCTTGTTCATATTAATTGTTACTTTTTCAAGTTACTTTTTTACTTCATTACCTTTTACTTGGACTTACTGGGCGCACTTGTTGATGTCGTCCTTCACCCACTTGATGTACTTATAGGCATCAGCCGTAGGCAGCATATCACCTTCGTAGATGGCGCGGCTGGTCTTTGTCCAGTCCATATCGAATCCATGACCAGTAGCATCCTTGAAGATATGGCCTTCGCCCTCGTTGAACTTCCAGTAAGCCTGCAGACCTTCAGAGTTGGCTGCAACGCCACAGAGTCCACCAAGAATCTCACTAGCCGAAAGAGCGCGGTCCCAGACACGGAACTCGCAGAAGCGATGACCGAAGAACTGGCGGGAATTGTAACCGCCCCAAGACATACCCATCTCGAAACGCTGGAAGTTGACACCACCGGGATCTTTACCTGCGAGCGAATTGTCGAGTACACCGTTGACATAGAATAACAGGTTGGTGCCGTCCCATACAATTGAGAGCAGATACCACTGGTTGTTGGCAAATTCAGTGTTCGACATTATCGTACCTGCAGGAGTCATCACCTGCAACTTGTTGGAAGTGTTGGCCTCGTTAAAGCGCAGCAGCAGAGCCTTCGATTCGTCGGCCTGCTCGAGAGCGCAGAAACGCTGGGGACCACTGTTGGCAAGTCCTGTGGGATAGATCTTCATCTCGTAGGTGAAGGTAGTCAGAGGAATAGCCTCGTCGAAGATGAAGTTTGAAGAAGCGTTGTAGTCGGCATCGATGGCAGCGAAGTTGATCACACGCGATACGCGAAGATAAATAGTACGCGAACCTTCAATAATATCTGTCATTCCGCCACTAACTGTCTGAATGGTTACAGGAATCATATAGGTGCAGCCTTCTTCGAAGTTCTCAGTGCTGACAACCTTCACGGTAGCAGCCGATGAGATAGCATTGCCCTCAGTAATGGTCACCTGTGGGTTCTCAAGTTCTACTGCGCCTTCGGGAATAGCGAAGAAGTTGGTTTTGTTGGCCTTGTTGTATTCGTCCACTTTAGCGCGGTCGACGACCATTGTCATATTGACATTGGAGGCCACTTTCTCTGTGCTCTGAACGGTCACAGCATAACTTGCCGGCGTGTCTTCGACGACAAACTTCACAACGGGAGTTTCCTCTGTGCCCGATACGTAGAGAGCAGAGTGGTCGTAGTCGAAACCACCATCGCTACGGCAGGAACTGAGGATAATGCCGCCCATGAGGAACAGCATTGCCGCTGAAATGATATTATATTTCATTTTCATTGTGTTACTTAGTTACTGTTTTTACCTTTTTACTTATGAATGGCGGGATTCATGATTTGAATAGCCTTGCGGAATTCGCCATAGGGAATGCCTGAAGGATCCTTGTAGTTGAAGTCTACATAATAGGCTCCACAACCACCCTTGTGTCCTGTAGCAGGTTCCCAACGGGCATAGTCGCAAATCTGAGCACCGCGAGGACCTGCCTCACCTGCTTCACCACCGAAACTGTCGCAATAGACAAGTTTAGACTGATCGTGGCCACCAGTTCCTGTCTGGAAACCAATCTGCCAAGTGTAGGCCTGACGTACAATCCAGTCGCAATACTGGTCGATTTCGTTGCTGGGAGAACCACCGAACCAGTCGATGATGAACATCTTCTCGGGCCATTTGCCTTCAGGACCGAAATACTTGTGGCATTCCTTTGCAACAACCATCATATCGTCGCTGTTCCAGCCTTCATAGTCGAAGTCGACACCATCTAGACGGCACTTTACTACGGTGTCGACAGCCCAGCGTGCATAAGACTCAAGTTCTTCCTGATTGCCAGAATGCTCAGTGATGACAACATGGTTGCCATTGGCATCGTAGACATATTCGAACTGTTGAGTAGCCTCATTCCAAGTGCGGTCGTAGAACGTGTGCTCGTGATGACTGGCGTCACCATGGAACACGAAGCGAGTGCCAAGCACGTCCTGACAGTAGACCATATCATCGTAGGCAACGGGATGAGTTTCAGGAGTGGGGATTCCCATCCAGAGGTTCACGATGTCGAGGCTGTCGGGCAGACCGCGGAAACGCTCGCCCCAGGAAGCAGGGTCCTTGTAGCCTTCCTGTCCCTCCAGTGGAGCCCAGGCGGCATAATAGACATAAGAAATCTCGTGGTCAGTGTTCTTCCAAGCACGCAGATTCTCGAAATATTGTGCATCGTACGTATACAAGTCCTGAATGGTTTCGTTCTCGACTTCGGTGTCACAACTGTTGATGCCGACCAAAGCCACCATTGCAAGCACTCCTGCACGGAATATATTCTTGATTTTCATATTCTTTCTAAAATTGCTTTGTTTCTTTGTTTCCATCTAACTTTTAAAAGTCCTTCTTAAAGTTACTTTGTTATTTCGTTACTTTGTTACTTTGAAAAGTTGCCATTAAAAGTTAGGATTCTTATCCCACCAGAGACGTGTACCGCAGTTGTCCTCGCCACCAAGCAGTTGGGCGGCAGCAGTAACGGCAGCGCGGTTGGTGTTGTATTCTGTGCCGGGGTAGGGCAAACGACGAATCTGCAGTTCGCTCGACACAGCGCCATCGCTATAGTTCAGTTTCACAGGGAACATCTTCGGATAGCCCGTGCGACGGAACTCAGACCAAGCCTCACAAGAGTTGCCCCAGTTGGCAATCCACTTCTGAACGATGATACGCTCAAGGTTCTCCTCAAAAGCGTCCTCACTGGTGTTCCAGCGAATCGTAATTGTGCTGGGAGCGGGAGCACTGTCGCTACCTGCATTGTCGGTGAAGTCAGCAGGCTTGTTGGAACGGTTGGCAACATAACTGTCAACACCATTGGTAATACCGTTTTCCTGCATTGACATACGGATGCCAGCCTCGTAGAAACTCTGAGCAGTTCCGCCCATGTTCCATCCACGCAGTGCAGCCTCTGCACGCAGGAAGTAACTTTCTGCAGCAGCCATATAGAGAACAGGTGAGTTCTCACCAAGATTTACGTTAGAAATCTTTTCACCTATGTAAGCAGACTGGTTTGCACCGTCGGCAAAGATACCCTGGCGAACACCATGATACTTACCATCGCCTGCAGCCACGAAGTAGACACTGAGGCGCGGGTCCTTATAACCATTCAGGTAGGAATCCATCGGAGCGCTCATGCGGTTCTCGTTCCATTCGTAAGCCTGCTGCCAGATTGGATTCACGGCAGGAGCATTTGCCAGACCATTGTATTGTGCACGGCCGTCAGCCTCGTCGATGAAACCAACAGGACTATTGGCTGATTTCTCAGCCTCAGTCTTAGCGAGTGCTGCATCAGCATAGACAACACGAAGAGCAAGGCGTAGACGCAAAGTATTAGCAAGTTTGGTCCACTTGTTGACATCGCCGCCATAAATCGGGTCGTAGTCGCCAAGAATGTTGTTGCCAGCGAGTGCATACGGTGTAAGCACCTCAATTGCGCTGTCGAGTTCGTTGAAGAACTTCGCATAGACCTTGTCCAAAGCGTCGTAATTCTGGCCAATAGCACCAAGTGTGTAGTTCACGTAGGGAATAGGACCATAATGGTCGGCTACGCGATGCATTGCGAATACCTTAACTACATCAGCGAGTGCAGCCACCTGAGGCTGATTCTGCTCAAGGGCCTTGCTGTGCATCTGAGCCCAAGCCGGCATGATCTGAACCATACCCATCTTGAACATTGCGTTGCCCCATTCGTCACCCTTCGAGAAATTATAGGTGCCGTTGTAGCGTCCTCGTGCCCAACCAGCAGTGTGGCCGATATAGCCGGAATAACTGTCGGCGCTGATGCCAATCTGGTGCTGATAGGAACCTGTCGAGGCAAATTCATCGTCTTGATCGCCACCAATCTTCATGACCGTGGTGCGGTTGACCATCTGTGTGAAGAACGAGCCTACGGCCTTACCATCCTTCTCCATATCGGCATCGGTGGCGGCGTGTTTGTTCGTGTTTAGGCTCTCAAAGTCGTCGGTACAAGCCGTAGTGAGGCTGAGGGCCAAAAATCCGAAAAACGTATATCTTAAAATGTTCTTTTTCATTTTCATATCTCCTTTCATACGTTAGAATCTGAGTTTAACAGAGAATCCCATTGTGCGCAGGCTCGGCTGCATGAAGTAGTCAAGACCCTGTGCATAGGTGCCTGTATTGGCTGTAACTTCGGGATCGAAGGGAGCCTTGCAATAGAGCATCCATAGGTTGTGAGCCACGAATGAAACGTTTACGCCCTTCACAACATTCTGCCATTTTTGTACGGGAATATCATAGCCGAGCGAGAGTTCCGAGAGACGCAGGTTGGTAGCACTGTAGACGTACTGTGAACCGATGATGTGGCTGTCGCTGGCAACTGTCTGATAGTAGTCAGAAGCCTTCACGGGTTTACCGTTGATCAATACGCCACCAGCATCGCGTGCATCGGCAGAAGCCTTTGATGCACCGAATGCGTCCATAATGGCCTGCGTCTGCGAAACAACGATACCTCCAGCGCGAAGTGCGAACTGGAATCCGAGTGTCAGACCCTGCCATGAGAGGTTGTTACCCCAAGAGAGATTGTAGCGGGGAGCAGCCTGACCTGCCTTCACATAGTTGTTGGCATCAGTACGCAGCGAGTGAGTCTGTGGGTCAACATAGTATTCACCATGCTCACCAACAGCAAGTGTGTTCACGTAGATGTCGGAGAGAGAACCACCCTCTACGAGTTTGGTCTTATAACCACTCAGGCCGCCCTTGTCAAGTTCGGTGAGCGAGTAGATGTTGCCATCGACAGGATTTCTCCAATCGTGCAGCAGTTCCTTAATTTCGTTCTTGTTGAGTGTCCAGGTGAGATAGGTTTCCCAGTTCACTGGTCCGAGCGGCTGACTGAAGCGAGCGCTCAACTCAATACCCTTATTGTCGACACGTCCACCATTCACGATAGCGTTGGTGTAACCTGAAGAAGCAGGTAGCGAGATGTTGAAGAACTGGTTATAGGTGCGTGAATGATAAATAGTTGCATTCACACGCAGTTTGTTGCGGAACATCACCAGGTCGATACCTGCCTCCCACGACTTTGTGCGCTCAGCCTTCAGGTCGGGATTCGGCATGCTTGTTGCGGTGCTGATACCAGCAGGAGTCAGCGTGTAGTAAGGAATGGTGATGAAGGTCTCGGCGGGATCGTTACCAACTTCGGCATACGAGATGCGAGCCTTCAGATAGTTCAGATAGTCGTTGCTCTTGATGGTTGGGAAGATCTCGGTGAAAATACCCGAAAGACCTGCCGACCAATAGAAATAGGACTCTTCGGCATTAGCCATCTTCGACGACCAGTCGTTACGAGCGGTCAGGTCGATATATGCCATACTCTTGTAGCCCAATTGAGTGCTTCCATAGACGCCCAGTTTCTTGAACGGCATGTAGCCCTGATCATACTTTGTAGAACCGCCGGCCACTACGTTGCGCAGTGAGAAGATGTTAGCAGCGGTTGCCAGATGACCATCAAAACTGGTGAAGCGCTCCTGCTGCTTGTCGTAACTGGTACCCAGCACAGCCGTGAGGCTCCAAGTGTTCTCGTTCCAGTACTTGTTGACAGTGGCGAAAGCCTCAGCGAAGTACTGTGTGTAGTGACGCTCGGTCTGGCCGTAGTGACCATACTTCGAAGCAAACTGCAGGTCAGTACCAGCATCATACTTCGACTCATTCTTCACGTCATTGTTGTCATACTTCACACGACCAGTCAGAGAAAGCCAGTCGGTAAAGTCATATTTCAGCGAAGCGGTGAATGTGTTGCGGAACTTGTGGTTTGTAAAGTTGTCGTGTTCTGTAATCCAATAGGGATTCTGCATCGACATTGCCTGACGACCATAGGGCCAGAACTGTGTGGCGAAGTTGCGATCGGCATTGTAGCGCTCGTAATAGGTAACGGCTTCCCAGTCAGCACCAGCGGGGAACAGATAGAGAGGCACCAGTGGGTTGAAGTACTGGCCCTGAGTAATCATGTTGTTCTCCTTTACGCTCGACATCATATAAGAAAGGTCGAGAGTCAGTTTGTCGTTGAACATCTTCGTGGTATTGCGCACGGAGAGGTTGTAACGGTCGAAGTCGTTGTTATGAATAATTCCACCAGCATTGCTGGCGCCGATAGAGGCATAGGTCTGGTTTCTTTCCGTTCCAGTAGAGAGCGACACCGAGTTGGTGAAATTCGTACCTGTGCGGAAGAAGTCTGCGGGATCATAGTTGCTCGGTGTGGTGAGTTTGTCGCCCCAACTGTAGTAACTGCCCGACTCGGTCTGTCCGTAGGTGTTCTGGAATTCAGGAAGCATGAAAGGTTTCGCGAACTGGAAACTTCCATTATAAGTAATGTGTGTCTTGCCTGCAGCACCCTTCTTGGTAGTGATGAGGATTACACCATTAGATGCAGTTGAACCATAGAGGGCAGCAGCCGAAGGACCTGTCAGCGCCGAGATGCTCTCGATGTCGTCAGGATTCAGCATAGCAGTAGCGTCACCAGTCTGACCATTTCCGCTATAGGCAAGTGCGTTGTCGTCGAGACTGCTCTGAGCATTCACTACAGGCATACCGTCGATGACGTAAAGCACGTTGTTGTTACCATCGATAGACTTGGCACCACGCATCACAACACGCGAAGCACCACCGATGCCCGATGCTGCAGCATTGATCTGCACACCAGCCACCTTACCATTCAGAGAGTTAACAAAGTTAGCGTCCTGCACAGTCATCACAGCATCGCTATTGAGTTGCTGCACGTTGTAGGACAACGACTTGGCTTCCTTCTTGATACCCAGGGCAGTGACGACAACCTCGTTAAGGCTGTTGTTGTCGTCGGTCATGGTGACAACAACGTTGCCGTCCTTGGCCTGAAACTCTTGGTTTTGGAAACCAACATAACTGACCACGATCGTTGCACCTTCAGGCGCGTCAATCGTGAAGTTGCCGTCAATGTCGCTGACGGCATTCTGGCGTGTGCCCTTCACAGTGATAGTTGCTCCAATAATGGGCTCACCATCCTTGTCAAGCACGCGGCCTTTCACATGATTCTTCCCTGTCTGTTGCTGCTCTGCAGTGGCGGTGTTCAGCGCCGACACACTGGCCGAAACGCCTGTCGAAGCCACCGACAGAACTGACAGTAGGAGAAGTTTCATCATACTGTTTTGTTTCATAAAAAATTAGTTGTGTTAATAGTAGTATTGTTATTATTCTGTTATTTCTTTTTGTATTGTCGTCTAAGTTTCTGATTTCGGCATGCAAAATTAACTAAATAATTTGTGATAGCCAAATATTTCAGTGTTTTATTTTGGCAGGAAGAAATGTTATGCTCAGCGGTTTGAGTTTTTTCCCATTAACCACAGGCACAATGTCCACACGGCGCTTATAATCGTACTCGCGAACGGCTTTGTAACTCACCTTCACTACGCGTCTCTCCTTCGGCTTCAGCGTCAGTTTCTCAGGCATCTGAAGAATGCGGTTATTGGGTTGGCGGTGAAACTCAATGGTCATCGTCTTATCTGTGTCATTGGCCAGTCGGAGGCTGAACTCCTTCAGTTGCCCTTTCTTCAACGCCGGGAAGGGGAGCACTTTGTGACTCATGAACAGTCCCTCACCATAATTATAAGGATGATCGTCAGTTACAGGATGTTCCATTGCCACTACCGAGCCTTTCACCCACAGACGAACATAACTACGTCCTTCGTCGGTCAGCACCACTACCTCCTTGCTGAATTTCCCCGGTCGGTAGTAAGGATTGAACGTTACGGTTACTTGCCCCTGCTGACCAGGAGCAATGGGTTTCTTTGAGAACTCTGTGGTCGTACATCCACACCAGGCGGTCACCTCATTGATAACCATCGTTTTCTTGCTGTTGTTCTTCAGTTGGAACGTGTGCTTTACGGGACCATTCTTCTCCAGAATCGTTCCGAAGTCATGAATCTTCTGATCGGGAACGAGTAATTTGTTGAAGGTGGGTTCCTGCTGGCCTTGTGCGTTAGTTGCAAGAAAGGCGATGAGGCAGAAGAGTGTGAGTAGCATGTTTCGCATAGCAGTTTCTCAGTGTTATAATTCAGTTGAAGTATCTTCGTCAGTTGGTGTTGGCATGATTTCTCTAAGAGAAATCATCACGAAGTCGCGCTCATACATCAGCGGATGCGGAATCTTCAAATCGGGCTCGTCAACGGTCAAATCGTCATAGAGCAGAATGTCGATGTCGATAGGTCGGTCAGTGTAGTTTCGGTTGATAGTTTTGTGGCTTTTGCTCCGGCCCAGTTCCTGTTCAATCTGCTGAGTGGTCTCCAGCAACTGGCGGGGCGTGAGTTCAGTTGAAACCATCACACAGGCATTGAGGAATTTGTTCTTCGACTCGAATCCCCAAGGTTCAGTTTCAAGAAAAGTCGACTGGCGCTCAACGCGACCAATCAACTCTTCTATTCTTCTGATGGCCCGTCGCAGGTTCTGCTGGCGGCGGCCCTTATTGGTTCCAAGTCCCAGATAGACTGTGTGCATGATTCCTGTTCCCGTTCTTTCGGCTTAGTCGTTCAGAATAAGCATTGCGTCGCCGAAGCATCCGAACTTATAGCCATTCTTAACGGCGAGGTTATAGGCTTCCATCACGAGGTCGTAGCCACCAAAGGCAGCAGTCTCCATCAGGAGTGTCGACAGTGGGTGATAGAAATTGGCAATCATCGTATCGGCCAGACCGAACTCATAGGGAGGGAAGATGAACTTGTTGGTCCAGCCGTCGAATTCCTTCAGCATTCCGTCGGTACCTACGGCTGTCTCAGTTGCTTTCACCACGCTTGTTCCTACGGCGCAGATGTGATGACCATTTTCCTTGGCTTCGTTCACAATCTTGCAGGCCTCAGGTCCTACGTACATCTGCTCAGAGTCCATCTTGTGCTTCGTCAGGTCTTCCACCTCAATATCGTGGAAGGTGCCGAGTCCGCAATGCAGAGTGACATAAGCAAAGTCAATGCCCTTGATTTCCATACGCTTCAGCAGTTCACGACTGAAGTGAAGCCCCGTTGCAGGAGCAGTAACGGCGCCTTCATTCTCGGCAAAGATGCACTGGAAGTCCTCCATATCCTGTTCGTCAGCATGATGGTTCTCACGCCTGTCAATGACGTAGCGAGGCAGGGGCGACTCACCCAGAGCAAACAGTTCGCGCTTGAATTCGTCGTGAGGGCAGTCGTAGAGGAATCGGAGCGTGCGGCCGCGACTGGTCGTATTATCAATGACCTCAGCAACCATCGTGCCCGTATCATCGAAGAACAGTTTGTTGCCGATACGAATCTTGCGGGCGGGCTCTACAAGCACGTCCCAGAGGCGCATCTCTTCATTCAGTTCACGCAGTAGGAACACCTCAATCTTGGCGTCGGTTTTTTCCTTCGTGCCATAGAGACGTGCGGGAAACACCTTCGTGTCGTTGAAGACGAATGTGTCGCCTTCGTCGAAATAGTCTAGAATGTTGCGGAAGTCGAGAAACTCTCCTTCGATGGGATTTCCCTCTTCATCGCGTTTGAACATGTCGATAGTCTGCGACTTGCGGTGAAGAACCATCAGTCGGCATTCGTCGCGACGGGTGAAGCGATAGGTTTCCTTCTCTCCGTCTTCGTTTTCGAACTCACGATAAATGCTGTGCGGATAGAGCGCGATAAGCTCATCGGGCAATTTGAATTTGAATTGTGATAACTTCATCTATCTGTTGATTACGAAATTATGTATTTAAGATTTTTCTATTTCTTCCGTAGTGCTGGCGTTCTCGTTGAGCCATTCCTGTATGTGGTCGAAGTCGATGCAGTCTTCTACGCGTACATTTCCTACTCTGGTTCGGCGCAGCGCCGTCAGATAGGCTCCGCTGTCGAGTGCCTGGCCAATGTCGCGAGCCAGTGCCCGGATATAGGTTCCCTTGCCACAGACGACTCTGATCGAAAGTTGCATCTGCTCCTTGTCGAAGTCAATGAGTTCAATCTCGTCGATGCGTACGGGTTTGGGCAGCATCTTCTTTTCCACTTCATCGCTCTTGCGGCGCAATGCATAAGCACGCTTGCCGTCTACGTGAACAGCACTATAGGCTGGTGGAACTTGCATCACATCGCCCACGAATTGAGGCAGTGCCTGTTCAATGAGTTCGCGATTGATGTGTTCGGTGGAGTAGGAGGCGTCTACTTCGTGCTCTCGGTCGTAACTCGGAGTGGTAGCCCCCAGTTGCAGTGTGGCGATGTATTCCTTGGTCTCATATTGCAATCGCTCAATCTGCTTCGTCATCTTACCAGTGCAGAGCACAAGCACGCCTGTGGCCAAAGGGTCTAGCGTGCCAGCGTGTCCAGTCTTCACTCGCTTCACACCTACGTGTCTCGAAATCAGGTAGCGCACACGCGCCAATGCCCCGAAACTTGACATTCCGTAGGGTTTGTCGATGGCGATAATTTCTCCTTCTATGAAGTTCATTTACTATTTTTTTCTTTCTTTTGCTTTGTTGGGTGGTTTTTTTTCCTAGGTTCCCTAGTTTCCCTAGGTTTTCTAGTCTTCCTAGTCTTCCTAGTTTTTCTAGTTTCCCTAGTATCCCTAGTCTCCCTAGTTTCCCTAGTTCTCCTAGAAGATGCTAGTGAGAATCACGATTGTACCCACGATGCCGCAATAGACTGCGAACCAGATGAGTTTACCGCGCTTCACGATGTCAATCATCCATTTGCAAGCCACGCAACCACTCAGGAATGCTGCCAGGAATCCTACGACGAGTGCCGTCAGTGAGAGATCGCCCACAGCAGCCTCAGCACCACCTTTAACGGCTTTTATCACGTTGAGCAGGGCTTCTCCCAGAATCGGGGGAATCACCATCAGGAACGAGAACTGAGCCAGACTCTCTTTCTTGTTGCCAAGAAGCAGGCCTGTTGCAATCGTAGAACCTGAGCGTGAGAGGCCAGGCATCACTGCTGCTGCTTGCGCTATGCCAATGATGAAGGCGTCCTTCAGCGAGATTTCGTCCTTCTGACGGGGCTTCGCATAGTAACTGAAAGCCAGCAGTGCAGCCGTTAGCAACAGCATACAGCCCACTACGAGCAGACCGCTGCCAAATACTTCCTCAACCATATCTTTGAAAAACACACCGACAATGCCCACGGGAATCATTGATACGACAATAGCGAGCGTGTAGCGCTGAGCGGCATTCAGTTTGCCGCCTCCTGGTTCGGTGTTGCGCGAGAAGAGACCCTTCAAGAGCCACACAACCTCTTTCCAGAGAATAACGAGAGTTGAACATACGGTGGCCACATGCACGACCACGTCGAATGTGAGGTTATCCTTTGAACTGACACCCAGTAGTTCCTGACCAATGGTCAGATGACCGCTACTCGATACCGGCAAATATTCTGTAAGACCCTGAACTAAACCCAGAATCAGTGCTTCGAGCCAATCCATTTTTGGATTTTGTAGATTTAAATTTATTGATTTTGCAGCCACGAATGCCCCTGAAAGATTCAGGTAACATACTGTGTTGCAGTGATTTCTTTAAAGATTTAATGCCAGCAAGGCTTACTTGTCCTTCGGCTTGCGAATGATGGCGTAGACAATCGACAGGAATCCCAACAGACACACCACAGGAGCCACCTTGATGCGCATCGGGCTGAAGATATTGGGATCGTAGGCTTCTTGGGTAGAACCGCTACCACTCATCAGAACAAAACCAATGATGACCACAATCATACCAATGGCCAGCAACAGGAAATTAACCTTGTCGAATGCAAAATTTTTCTTGTCCATTTATTCTTATTTTATTTTAAGTTTTTCTTAAATTTTGGTCGAGCCTCCGCAGCCCTTATTTGTAATTTGTGACTTATTATTTGTCACTTGTTTAGATCTTGTACAACTCGCCTGCCTTCATTCGGAGGAACTTGTTCACCGAGATTCCAGCACAGGTAGCAGTAATGAGTAAACCGAAGAGCAGCACGCTAACTCCCGTAATTGTCATTTCCTTCCACGTGAGCACCTGCTCAATTTCCGGCTCATAGCGATAGAGCGCATAGACCAATCCGCCCAAAACGCCGCAGGCAATCAGTGCAGCCAGAATGCCCAGACCAATGGCTTTCCTTACGAATGGCCAGCGGATGAATCCCCATGAAGCACCCACGAGTTTCATCGTGTGGATGGAGAATCGGCGGGCATAGATGCCCAGACGAACAGTGTTGTTGATGAGTGAGAACGAAACTATCGTGAGCAGTACGGCCAAACAGAGCAGTACCAGCGAAATCTTCGCCAGATTCTTGTTCACCACTTCTACTAAGTCCTTCTGATAACTAATCTCAGTCACCTTCGGAATCACCTTCAGTTCCTTTGTAATCCAACTAAGCGAGTCGTTATTTGCGTAGTCGGCAATGAGCGTCAGGTCAATAGAAGCCGTAAACGGGTTACCGCCCACAAACTCCGTGGGATCACTGCCCAGTTCCTTCACTGCTTCCTTCAGCGCCTGCTCCTTGCTGACGTATTCCATCTGCTTGATGTAGGGGCGTCCCTTCAGTTTCTTGCACAATTGCTGTGCTTCGGTGTCGGTCATGTCCTGACCGAGCATCATGGTCACCCTGAGATTTTCCTTTACCTCTGATGAGAGGTTGTAGCCAGTGAGCCCCGTGAGCACTACCAATCCAAGCAGAATGAGCACCAATGCTGTGCTGATGCAGAGTGTGACGGCTTGCAGTCCATAGCGGCTACGAGGTTTATTGCGTCTGTTTCGTTTTCTTCCCATGTTTTTGTTGTAAACATAAAGTATGTACCATCGTCCGTCGGGCTTTCCGCAATCCATGCGCATCTACGATTTCTCCACATCGGCTGGCTTTCTCGCCTCCGTGCGAAGCAGTCGCTTCACGTGCCCGTAGGGCCATAGTACACCAAATTGACCGCAAAGTTACAACACGGGGACGCGAATTCCAAATTTTTTATGCTAATTTTTCATAAATTAACCACCTTGGACTGCCATTTTCCTGAAACATTCTGTACCTTTGCGTTCCGAAAAAACAAGAAAGGAAATTAATTGCATCATCAATATGAGCACAATCATCTATCCCAGTCCCATCTTTGGACCTGTTCATAGCCGTCGCCTTGGAGTTTCTCTGGGCATCAATCTGTTGCCTGCCGATGGTAAACTTTGCACGTTCGACTGCCTCTATTGCGAGTGTGGCCTAAATGCGGCTCATCGCCCCAAACTCACTCCTCCCACGCGAGAGCAGGTGGCTGAAGCATTGGAGCAGAAGTTGCAGCAGATGGCGGCCGAGGGTCTGGTACCTGATGTGCTCACTTTTGCTGGCAACGGTGAACCCACTGTTCATCCTCATTTTGCCGACATCATCGGCGACACAATCGCCTTACGTAATCGCTATTGTCCACAGGCGAAGGTTAGCGTGCTCAGCAATGCCACTCAACTCCATCGGCCCGATGTGGTTGAGGCTCTGATGCAGGTTGACAATAACATTCAGAAACTCGACACAGTTGATATGGATTTCATTCGCTTCATTGACCGCCCTCTGCAGGCTTCCTACGACGTCAACCGCATTGTAGAGCAACTCTGCCAGTTCAAAGGTCACGTCATTATTCAGACAATGTTTCTTGGTGCCGATGTTTCTGCCGCCGACGGTATTTCTTTCCCAGAGGCGGGCATTCTCCCTAAGGAAAAGAGCGAGGAAAACCAGATTTTCACCAATATCACCGACTTCTATATACAGCCTTGGTTGGAAGCCGTGAAGCGCATTCAACCGCAGCAAGTCATGATTTACACGATTGACCGCGAAACACCCGTGAGTTATCTGCGAAAGGCTTCTCATGCCGATCTCGACCGCATTCGTGACTTGGTCATCGCTGCGGGTATTCCCTGCTCTGCTTCCTACTGATTTATTCTGAAGTCTTTTAAATTCTGGAGAAAATAGGAGGTGTGACAATTGTGACAATTGACACCCCGTTTTTTACACACTTCAGGTGGAAACATATAGGGGCAGAAGCCAATTTTACTCACACCTCTTAATTTTTACCTCTCAACAACTATCAATTATCTGCATCAAAAACACCAAAAAGTGCAACTACTGAACCAAAAACTGAGACTAAATCGATGAAAACTGCCTCAAAAAGTGTTAAAGCTATGTTAATTTATTAGTTATTATTATTAATATTTATTAAATATATTATATAACATATTGATAATCAATCAATTGCAAAAATCTCGCAAATCGGGAGTGCGTAAAAATCAATTGTCCAATTGTCACAATTGTCACAACCCCAATTTTTACCCTGATTCTAAGGGCGTCAAAAACGCTCAGAAAACGCAATTTTCATGCTCGAAACTTGATAAAAATGCTTGATGAGACGCAAAAAGCATGAGATTGAGGCGAAATTAGTGCCGTTTGAAAGAGCCTTTTTTTAAAATGTTACGTCTAAGGAAAGCAAAAGTCTTGAGCAAACGGAGCAATACTTCTGACTATGCGGAGCATTCCTTTCGACCATAGAGAGCAATGCTTTCGACTGTGTAAAGGTATCCTTTTGACCTTAGAAAGGCATCCTTTATAGGGGTATAAACACATGCTTTATATAGGTATAAAGGCATGCTCTGTAAGGTCTAAAGGCGTGCTTTATATAAAGAGGTGAAGAAATGCGGGAATTTGTAAGTTCTGTTCTGAAAAGAATGGAAATGTGCGACAGACTTTGGATGTCAGTATTTTGCAGATTTGTTTGAAATGGTGATAGATTAATTTGAAAATAGGCAACAGATGGATTTGCAAATGGGTGACGGATTTATTCGCAAAAGGTGACAAAGTCGGGTGATGTCTGAAGGCATTAGCCAATGAATAATCATTAGTTTTGGGTATTGTGGGATTCGTGAAATCGATTTAACTTTGCAGTGGAATCAGGTAGTTTGGATAATGAGGGGAATTCTCCGATTCATTCAAATCAAAGCGTGTCCAAAAATAAAACAAATTAACGATAAAAGATAATGGAAAAAGAACTTCGACCCGACTATGGGAACTGGGTGCCCAAGCGACTTCTGCTGCTTTTGGCTGTGATTGACTTAGTGTTTGCGGTGTTGCTGATAGTCGCCGTTTGTAAAGAGTGGGGATGGGCGCTGACGGCGTTGTTTGCGGTTTTGCTCGTAGTGGGACTTATGTCGCTCGCCTACATGGGCATTCTCTATCGGGTATTCTCGCACAGTGGTGGGGCGTTTATGACGAAAGTCCACGAATATGTGGTCAGAACCCTTCCCTGGGACGGGAAAGGAAGATTGCTCGATGTCGGCTGTGGTTCGGGAGCACTGACGATTCGCTGCGCCCGAAGGTTCAAGGAGGCCCAATGCACAGGTATTGATTATTGGGGCATCAAGTGGGACTACAGCCAGAAGATGTGCCAGCGAAATGCTGAAGCCGAGGGAGTGGCCGACCGTTGTCAGTTTGTTCATGGTGATGCAAATCATCTGGACTTTGCCGACGAGACGTTTGATGCAGTTGTGAGCAACTTCGTCTATCATGAGGTGAACGACGGCAACAGCAAGGAGCAACTGTTGCGAGAGACGCTTCGTGTGCTGAAGAAAGGCGGTGCGTTCGCCCTGCAGGATTTGTTCGGTCAGAAGGCTGTCTATGGCGATTTCCAGCAGATTCTCGATAGTCTGAAGGTTGATGCGGTTGAGGAGATTCATTATGCCGACTCCTGTTCGGAGATTCCCATTCCGAGTTGGATGCAGGTGCCGGGAATGCTACCAGGAGTGGGCCTTATTTATGGTAAGAAATAGGTAAAAACAATATTTAAATTATAAAAAACAGGATAATTATGGCAAACATTTTCAAGGAATTTTTCAGTCAATGTGCTCGCCCCGAAGGATTTCTGGGGCGTCTTATGCTCAACTTTATGAATTTTGGTCACGGTCCGTTAACCAATTGGGGACTTGAACACGTTAAGTTCGAAGACAAGTGGACAATGCTCGACATCGGTTGTGGCGGTGGAGCCACGTTGAAGAGACTTCTGAAGCGCAGTAAGGACGCAAAGGTCTATGGCATAGATATCTCAGAGGAGAGTATCGCCAAAGCACGCAAGTTGAATGAGAAATGGCTCGACAAACAGGTGTTTATCGCGCAAGGGTCTGCTTCAGAACTGCCTTATGAAAACGCCCTGTTCGACCTTGTGACTGCAGTGGAGACCGTTTATTTTTGGCCCGATCTGCCCAAGTGTCTGCAGGAAGTGCTTAGGGTGTTGAAACTTGGTGGACGATTTGCAATTATTATAGAGGTGGCTGATCCCGAATCAGTGTGGACGAAAGTAGTGGAAGGAATGACAGCCTATTCACCTGAGCAACTGAAAGAAATGCTTGATGCGGCTGGTTTTGTCTCGACGGAGGTTTATGAGAAGAAACCTGCCTGGGCCGCGATTCTCGGAGAGAAAAGTAATGTGGGATAATTGAGGAGGATTTCCAAAGTAACAAAGTAACAGAGTAACAAAGTAACAAAGTAACAAAGTAACAAAGTTTGAGCGTTCCCCAAGGGGAAGCGGCCTAAGCAGAAGGGGATATTCGAATGGAAATTGGAAAATGGAAATTTGAAAACTATAACTGCTGGGTTCCGCCGTTGGCGGCTTTTTAAAAACAAGAAAAGACAGAAGAAAACAAAAGAAAACATAGCGATTGACGCGCCGATTACGATTCCTGATAGTTTGTAAGGGTTCATTAATTTGGGGTAGAGGTTAAGACCGAAGATATTTTCGTTCGGAAAAATCCAAATAAATTTGGTTTTTCTCTCACTTATTTGTATCTTTGTCCCAAATTAACTGAACTGCTTATGAAAACGAGAGGATTTATTTGGAATGGTGCAGCGGCCATATTGCTGCTGATGCTGGTAGCAGGCTTTACGTCGTGTGCCACATCGAACATGACCCGCGAGGAAAAGGCTGCAATGGAATTGCGTATGGCTCAGGCAGTTGAGGACTCGCTGGCGCATCGCACATTCACCGTCGACGTGAACTTTGTGACTCCTCAGCGTATGCCGTCACGTTCGCTTACCTATGGTTACGGCGTGAAGGTGAAAGGCGACACTATCGACAGTTATCTGCCTTTCTTTGGACGTGTCTATCGCGCTGATTTTGGCGACCAAACAGGTCTGAACTACGTTGACCGTATCGTGAGTTATCAGGGAGTTAAGGTGAAGAAAGACCGTTACGAGGTGGAACTGATTGTGAGACGTCGACTGGAAACGCTCATCTACAGGTTCGACATCTTTAGCAACGGACGAGTATCGCTGATGGTTCGCAGCGATAATCGTGACACTATGTCTTTCTCGGGAGAACTACTCGTGAGAGAATAACCCAATAAACAAATCGAAATGAAAAGAATCATCATACTGGCTTGCATGCTCACCCTTGGGCTGATGAACGCCCTTGATGCACGTGCGGCTTACGACTACAGTGTGCGCTATGTGAAGGAGCATTTGCTCTATAGCAATGGCGAAGAAGTGAATGTGATTGACGTCGACCTTGAATGGCCTGAGATTATCGACGGCGCCGACATTGAAGTGCTGAACACGTATCTGGCCAAGAAACTGTTCAATGTGACCAGCGCAACTTTCGACGACGCTTACGGAAAGTTCAAGGCTACCTTTGGAACGCCTGTAACCAAGCAGTTTGAACAACTGCCAGCCGATGAAAAGATGTGCTATGCTGATGTTTCGCTGAAGTTGCTCTCGCGTTCGGAAGGCCGTTTTGCGACGTTCGAGTTGCATTCATCGGTGCGTCCTGCTGAGTTGTCGTCGCAGAAGCCTCATGAGGTGTCAATGTTTATTACTTACGACCTGATTGGAAAGAAAGTCCTGACTCGCGACAATTTGTTGCGAACGGATCGTATTTCCTCATCGTTTGATAACATCTCTGTGTTGCTCCCTGAGACCTATGATCTTGAATATGTAACGAATCTGTCAATTGAAGACGCTTGTCTCATCGAAAATTTCTTGCTTATGAGCATCAGTTATGGCGATGATCAGGGCTATACCTATCAATTCCAGAAGATTTTCGTTCCGGCGGCAATGAAGTCATATATGACCGCTGCGGCTCGTAAGTTGATGAAGCCCACGAAGGCGACGCTTGAGAAGACCCTCTTTGATGCAGAAGCCACGCTGAATGGTCAGCCGGTTTATTCTCGTGTGGATGAAAGTCCGAAGTTCAGAATTGAGGGAACGACGCTGAGCGACTACGTCAGTGAGAGTATGTCGTCGGTGGAAGACAAAATCAATGGACCGAGAACGGGTCAGGTGATGGTTGGATTTGTTGTCGATCAGGAAGGCAACACCAAAGATGTGCGCGTGGTGAAATCGCTTGCTGCCGCTTACGATCGTGAAGCAGTGAGAGTCGTGAAGGGTTTGCCTCGCTGGCAACCTGCACTTATTGATGGTGCACCAGTGAATATGCGGACAGCAATTATCATTACTTTTAGCGGCAGTCGCTGATGGGCAAGCGGAGTTGGATTGCTGACCATTTCCTGAGTTTGCTGTTCTTGGCAGGAGCCCTCTGTTTCATCGTGTTTGTGTTCTGGCAGGTGATCAGGCGGGAGAATGCACTTGAACAACTTGATGCAACGATAGGTGTATTCGAAAGTCCTGAAGGTGCTTTCGACGGAATTGATGTGAGCCATCATCAAGGCTTCATCGACTGGACTTCGGTTGCAGCAGAAGGTAAGGTGAAGTTCGTCTATGTGAAAGCCACCGAGGGCAGTACACTCGTAGACCCTTCTTATCGGGAGAATGTTGAGGGTGCCCGAAAGCAGGGGATTCTCGTGGGTTCGTACCATTTCCTGTCGTCGTTGAGCGATGTGGTTGGGCAATTTATAAACTTCAGTCGCGAGGTGAAGCGTGAGGAGCAGGACCTGCTGCCAATGATTGATGTAGAGTGGAGCGGTATGAGCCAATGGACACCTCGACAGATGCAGGATAGTCTTGCGTTGTTTGCCTATTTGGTGCAGGAGTATTACGGAGTTCAGCCGCTCATCTATGCTGACGCGAAGTTCTATGGTCAGCGTCTCACGCCACGATTCGATGATTTCCCATTGTTTATTGCCCATTATAGGGAATTCCCACCCGTTGTGGAAAAAGCCCATCGCCTCTATCTCTGGCAGCGCGATGAGCACGGTCGCGTGGCAGGAATCGAGAAGGATGTTGATCTCGATGTTCTTACGAAAGGTACAACCCTCTCAGATATTATGATAGGAGAATAGGGATGCAAATTGTTATTCTCAATCCTTCTATTTAATTACATCATAAAAAAAGAGAATCTCTAAACAAAGAAATTCTCTAATTTTAGTTTTGGAGGCTATGCTTCTAATACTTGAAACTCGAACCACCGACGAATTCTCGCATGATGCTGGTGGGCGGAATCTCCTTATCGCTCACAGGCATGAAGTAGTGGAGGAATTTCAGTAGGCGATGGGCATCAGTGTATTCTGGGCAGTTCTTCGGTACTGCTGCAAGGATAATCTCTGCATGCGGACGCAGCACAGCAAACTCAATGTTGAGCGCCGAATTGAACATCACGTCGGCTGTTTCCTGATAGGGGAAAATCCACTTGTCTTCGGCCTCGCAGACATTCTTCCACTGACTGATGGTTTGCTGAGCAGTGTAAGCACCTTTGTTGTAGTCGCGGATGATTCGTCGTAGCAATCTGTTGTCACGCACGGGAACCCAGTTGTGGTCGTCGAGCGAGACGCTCGTGAGTGCGGAGATGTAGATTTTGAACTTCGCTGAATCGGGAATTGCCTTTGTGAGAAGTGGGTTCAGGGCGTGAATGCCTTCAATGATGAGCACAGTGTCGTTGGAGAGTTTCAGTTTCTTGCCGTTCCATTCGCGCTTGCCAGTAGTGAAGTTGTACTCCGGAACTTCCACTCGCTCTCCTTGCATCAGACGTGAGAGATGATCTTCGAGCAGTTTGTATTCTACAGTCTCGACATTGTCGAAGTCGTAATCGCCATTGGGCAAAAGCGGTGTGTCGACACGATTGACGAAATAGTCGTCGGTAGAAACTGAATAAGGACGCAGACCGCATGCGAGCAACTGTATCGACAAACGCTTGCAGAAGGTGGTCTTACCCGAACTGCTGGGACCCGTGATGAGCACAATGCGCACGGGGTTTTCTTCCTGATGGAAACGGCGGTCGATCTCCTCAGCAATCTGCACAATCTTCTTCTCTTGCAGTGCCTCACTTACCTGAATCAGTTCCGAAGCGTGACCTTTGAGAATGGCTTTGTTCACATCGCCTGCATTCGACAGGCGCATGATGATGTCCCAGCGAGTCTTCTCGGCAAACATCTCATAGGTTTTCGGCATATCAACCTTTTCGGCCAGTCGGGAAGGGTCGTTCCAGTCGGGAACTCGCAGCAGCATACCATCGTGATAAGGCTCCAATCCCCATACGGTCAGATAGCCGGCAGATGGCACGAGCGGACCGTAATAATAGTCGGCCGTATCGCCAAGCGTGTAATAGTCTGTGTAGATTTGTCCGCTGGTTTCCAGCAACTTTACTTTATCCGAAAAACCGCGTTCAGCAAAGACTCGCACGGCCTCTTCGGTTGTGGCTTCGTTGCGGCGGAAAGGCATATCGAGATTGATGATTTCCTGCATGCGGTTTCTGATGTTTTCAACATCGCCCTCAGCCAAAGCCTCATTGTTGCGTTTCTTGAAGTTGCAATAGTAGCCACGAGAAATGGTGTGCTCGATGAACAACTTCGAACCGGGGAAAAGGTCTTGTGTAGCCTTGTAGAGCACGAAGCAGAGCGAGCGCACGTAGACGCGGTGACCAGGACCATCGCTTGCGTCAACAAACTCAACGTCTCGGTTCTGGAAAAGGCGGAACTTCAATCCCTGCGCTGTGTTGTTCACTTTTGCAGCCACAACAGGGTTGGGAATCTGCAGTTCATTGGCAAACTCTTGGTAGACATCGAGTAGCGAGGCTCCCTCAGGGAAACTCTTCGTGATGTTATTGTTCTTACAGCGAATCTGAAGCATATTCTTAATGATTTTAGTTTAGGTATTGAGAGCCTTTTGTTATGTTGAAACCTTTGGGTTTTTAGGAAATGTTGAGACCAATTGTTCTTGGTGAAAGGTGTTGAGATTTTACCGAATTTTGTTGAGAAGTATTGAGAGCCCCTATCAACTTTATTGAAAAATGTTGAAGTTTTTAAAATTGAGATATCAATAAGTCAAGGCAAATCATAACTCTCAACTCTCAACTATCAACTTTCCACTATTCTGGGTATTCAAGATTCTCGGGTTGAATCTTCTCAAGTACTTCCTCGAGATAGCGGCGGGCTTCGAGACGGGCCATAGGAAGGTCGTGAAGCAAGTAGTTGCCGCAGTCGCGCGGTGCAGCACCGGGAATTTCCCCCTCGAAATCAGCAATGAAGCGGAACGTACGACGCATCAGGTCGACAATATCTCGTGACGTGTAGTCTCCCTTCAACAGCAGATAGTTGCCTGTGAGGCAGCCCATCGGTCCCCAATAGACAATGCGGTCTTTCCACTCTTCGTCGTTGCGCAGATAAGTGGCGGCGAGATGTTCGATGGTATGAATCGCGCCATTATGAAGAACGGGCTCACGATTGGGTTCCTTCATGCGAATGTCGAAAGTGGTGACGATTTCCCCACCCACGCTATCTTTTCGTGAGACATAGATGCCGCGTTTCAGGCGACAGTGGTCAATGGTAAATGATGGGATTTTATCCATAGTTGGGAAGTTTTTAGTCGGGAGTGATTAGAGGGGAGGATATTTCTTAAAAATAGAGTGATTTGAATATTTAGAATGGTGCTTTCTGTAGGGCTTCAACGAAGGTCCGGGTAACCTGGAACGAACGACTTGCCATTTGTGACCAGAAATCGTGATACTGTGAAGCATCGGTGTCTTGCAAGGGAATGTCGCTGATGATGCGGAATGAAATGAACGGAACGTTGTAGGCGTAGCAAGTCTGAGCAATAGCGCACGATTCCATATCAACGGCTTTTGCCTCAGGGAAGTGTCCGACAATCTCGCGCATCTTTTCTTTCGAATCAACAAACCAGTCGCCAGTGACGATAAGTCCAGTCTTAACAGATATCGGGAAATCTTTTGCTGTGAACTGCTGAGCCACAGCGAGCAGCCGTTCGTCAGCCTTGAAGCGTGCCGGCATTCCCTGAACCTGTCCATATTGAGTGCTGTCGTCGATGGCCTTACCGCAATAGACGTCATGATAGACCAACTCCGAACTCACAACAACGTCCTGTACATGCAGGTCGGAGCCGTTTCCACCAGCACATCCGCTGGAGATGATGACGTCGGGCTGATGCTTGCGAATCATTTCCGAAGTACCGATGGCTGCATTCACCTTACCAATGCCACATTGCATGATGACGTAACGCGAATCGTCGCCGAAGACTTCCTTCAGTTCGCGCAACTCTTTCTCCATTGCAACAATGATTCCTATTTTCATGTTGTTGTTTTTAAAGGTATTTTTCTGAACTGTTTGCTTGTTTGTCGCTGCAAAGATACGAAAATTTCCCGAAATGCTTTGCAATCTGCAAAACTTTCTGTAACTTTGTGCGCAAATATAAACGTTTATATGCAACTTATGGAGAAATTGAAGAAGTATCTGCCAGACCTGCTGGCAGTGGTATTGTTTGCCTTTATCGCGTTTGCCTATTTCATGCCAGCCGACCTAGAAGGTCGAATCCTTTATCAGCATGATACATCAGCAGGACGTGGTGCAGGTCAGGAGGCATTGGAGTATCTGCAGAAGACGGGTGAGCGAACCCGCTGGACCAACTCTACGTTCAGCGGAATGCCGACCTATCAGACGTCGCCTTCGTATAAGAGTACCGATGTGCTGACGAAAGTCATGGATGCTTACCATTTGTGGCTGCCCGAAAACGTGTGGTACGTCTTTGTCTACTTGCTCGGCTTCTACATTCTGATGCGTGCCTTCGACTTCCGTCGCGAACTTGCTGTACTTGGCAGTTTGGTTTGGGCATTCTCCAGTTATTTCTTCATTATCATTGCTGCAGGACACATCTGGAAGGTCTGGGCACTTGCCTATCTTCCACCGATGATTGCAGGTATCGTGCTGGCCTATCGAGGGAAATACCTTTGGGGATTCATCCTCACAGCCCTGTTTGCTGCCTTTGAGGTGAAGGCTAACCACGTGCAGATGACCTATTATTATTTGTTCGTCATCTTGCTGATGGCTATTGCGTTCATCGTGCAAAGTCTGACCAGTCGCTATGCTGAGGCCAAGGGTTGGAAGCATGTCGTGAAGGCAACAGCGGTTTGTCTGGCGGCAGCGGCAGTAGGTATTTGCATCAATCTCTCCAACCTCTATCACACTTGGGAATACTCGAAGGAGACCATGCGTGGTAAGAGCGAACTTGTGAAACCCAATACCGAGAACCAAACCTCGAGCGGTTTGGAGCGCGACTATATCACCCAGTGGTCGTATGGTATTGGTGAGACTTGGACGCTGCTTGTTCCAAATACGAAAGGTGGTGCTTCAGTACCTCTCGCCCGTAACGAGAAGGCGATGGAGAAGGCCGATGCCAACTATCTGCCCATCTATCAGCAGATTGGTCAATATTGGGGTGAGCAGCCGATGACGAGTGGTCCCGTCTATGTCGGAGCGTTTGTGCTGATGCTGTTCATACTGGGAATCTACGTCGTGAAAGGTCCTATGAAATGGGCTTTGCTCATTGCGACCATTCTCTCCATCATGCTTTCCTGGGGTAAGAACTTCATGGGGCTGACCGACTTCTTCATCGACAATGTGCCCATGTATGCGAAGTTCCGAACTGTTGCATCTATCCTCGTAATTGCTGAGTTCACGATTCCTCTGCTCGCCATGATGGCCTTGGGCAAAGTGCTAGGCGATGGTTGGTGGGGCTTTTCAAAGACTGATACAGCAAAGACTCCCACGACAAGCGAGAAATATCAGAAGCCCATTCTCGTGAGTTATGCGCTGACGGCAGGAGCCTGCGTTCTCTTTGCTCTGATGCCCAGAATGTTCTTTGGTGATTTCGTTTCCACACAGGAGATGAACGCCTTGTCGCAGTTCCCGCCAGAACAACTGAATCCGCTGTTGGCTAATTTGCGTGAAGTTCGCCAGAGCATCTTCACAGCCGACTGCTGGCGCTCATTCCTTGTGATTACGATTGGCGCGGCTCTATTGCTTTGGGCTATCCGTACGAAGCAGAAAAGCAATCAATTCTATGCCGTCTGTGGTATGGCGCTGCTCTGTCTGATTGACATGTGGAGCGTGAACAAGCGCTATCTGAACGACGACATGTTTGTAGAGAAGAGCGTTCGCGAAATGCCTCAGGAGATGACGGCTACCGACCGCCAGATTCTGGAGGACAAGTCGCTCGACTATCGTGTGCTGAATCTCGCCAGCAACACATTCAACGAGAACGAGACATCATATTATCATAAGTCGATTGGCGGTTATCATGCTGCTAAGTTGCGTCGTTATCAGGAATTGATAGAGGCTCACATCGCACCCGAAATGCAGAAGATGATGCCAGCCATTGCTGAGGCTCAGGGCGATATGACACAGGTAGCGGGCGACTCGATTTATCCTGTGCTCAACATGCTCAACATGAAGTATGTCATCATGCCGCTGCAAGGTGGTCAGACTGTTCCCATCATGAATCCTTATGCATACGGAAACGCGTGGTTTGTCGACAAACTCGTCTATGTGAAGAATGCCAACGAGGAAATCGAGAATGTGGGCAAGGTGAATCTGCGCCATGTGGCTGTTGCCGACCAGAAGTTTAAGGAACAGCTCGGTGAGGCTGTCGTTCAAGATACCGCTTCAGTTGTCACGCTGACTGCTTATGAACCTAATGAGTTGAAGTATAACGTTCGCTCAGGAAAGGGAGGCGTTGTCGTGTTCTCAGAAATCTACTATCCAGGCTGGACGGCCACCGTCGATGGTGAGAAAGCCGAACTGGGTCGTGTGAACTATGTGTTGCGCGCCATGAATCTGAAGCCAGGCGAACATGAGGTTGTGCTTACGTTCAAGCCTCAGTCGCTTCGCCGGACAGAAACCGTTGCCTATGTGGCTTCGTTGCTGCTCTTGCTGGCTGTGGTGGGTGGAATCGTTGTAAAGTTCCGCAGGAAGAATGAGTCCGTGACCAAACAATAAAACTAAACATAGCTATGAACAAAGTGAAAATTCTATTCGTTGGATTATCGCTTGTTGCAACAAGTGTTGCAGCTCAGACCACCGACAGGGTTTCGTCAAGTATCTACTTGCAGCCCGTGTCTGAAGCCGAAGTGAATGTTCCTTTCCGCCTGAGTGACGAGGGCATCAAACTACCCATTCGCTGGGGAATGGATACAGCTTGGAATAGTTCAGGCAACGTCCGACGTGGTATAAACCATATTGGTAAGGAAAATCTCACGATGGCTCGTGGTTGTTTCCGCACAGATGCTGCTCTTGTTGGCGACACAGCGCTTACAAGTTCGCAGCGGAATATGGTGAGAGCCCGCATGAACAATATCAACTTGATTAGCGACACTTGCGACATTATCCTCAACAGTGATCAGGAAGCTGGTGTGGACGACTATTATTGCTCTAACAACAATGCTGATATTGACCATTGGGTAGCTACGATTGCCGCAACGACCAAATATATTCAGGAGAATTATCCCAAGCATAAGGTCATTGCGCTCTCTCCGTTCAATGAACCTGACTATACTCCCTGGAATCAGGGCAGCAAGAGTGATTTCAAGGAAATAGCACGCCTCCTGAAGGAGCAGTTCCCCGACATCGCTATCTCTGCTGGCAATACCCTCAACTGCGATCAGGCCCAGTCCTGGTACAATGCCGTGAAACCCTATGTTGACTGGGGCAATACCCATCAGCTTGCTGGCAGCTTCGATACCTACGCCAATTTCTTCAGTCTGGTGAGTTCCGACGGAAATTATCCCTATGCCGATGAGCTCCACAACGTGGGCGAAGCTATGGTCGGTGCAGAATATGGAATGAAGGCAGGCATCTGGTGGGGCTTCGACAGCCGTGCTCGTGGTGAGTTCTGTCGCATCAGCAACAACGGTTCGCGTATCGGTTATGCTGAGAATCGTTCGAAGTGGACGGCAGCCAGCGTCTATCGCGACGATGAAGCTGGTGGTGCAAAAGCATTTGTTGGCTCTTCCGAGCGACAGGCCAACACATCTTCTTTCCAATTTATCTCTACCGACCGCGATGTCTATTTCGAGGGCGAAGGTCCACAGCGTACATTCTTCATGCAGATTCCTGGTGGAACAGGATATCAGAGTGGTCAGACCAATGCCGAACGCGTCATCAATATCGATTATGGAGCCGATGTGCCTCCTACGGCAATCACTGCAGGCCAATATAAGATAATGAATATGGCGTCGAAACTGGTTGTCGCGGTGAATAGCTCCAACATCTGCCAGCAACGATACACTGGTGCTACGACACAGCAGTGGAACATTGAGAAGGTCGATGAGCGCATTGGTGGCGACTATAGCTTCTATAAAATCACCAATTGCCGGAATGGCTACTATATGAATGTGAACAACCATTCGACAAGTGTGGCCAATATCATCAGCTACAATGCCAATAACGACATCAACGAGCAGTGGTATCTTGAGTATGCTGGCGACGGAAGCTATTTCATCCGCAATCGTGAGTCGGGTCTCTATCTCGAGATTGAAACTTATAGCTCACAGCAGAATATAAACATCCGCCAGAACTATCTGGCAACTGATGCGAAGTCGCTTCTTCGTCAGATGTGGCGCATTTTGCCTCTTGATGTCGAGTGCGAGACCGATGCTCCTGCCACTCCTACAGGCTTGACGGCTGAGGGTCAACTTGCTTCAGTGGTTCTTCAGTGGACAGCAAATACCGAAGCCGACCTTGCTGGCTACATGATTCTTCGCGCCGTGAAGGGTACTGACGACTGGAACACGATTGCCCGTAAGGTTGCGACAACGGCCTATATCGACAACACTTGCCGTCAGGGCATTGACTATGAATATCGCATCAAGGCCATCGACTTGTCGGAGAATCAGTCGGAGCCAACGATTTCCGTAGAGGTTTGCACTTCGAAAGAGAAAGGTCTTGTGGCATGTTGGGATTTCGAAGAAAACATGCAGGACCTCTCCGAGAATGGATTCGACGCTGTTGAAGGCACTTCCGGCACCTATATTACGCAGTATGCCTCTGGTTCGTATTCCTATCGTTTCGATGGCTCCAGCAGTTTCATTCAACTGCCTTACGAGGTTGGCAACAGCGATGAACTGACCGTGACGGGTTGGATTTATTGGCAGAGCAACACGAATGCCAATCAGCGCTTCTTCGACTTTGGTAATGGTAGCAACAAGTATATGTATCTCACGCCGAGTGCAGGCCGTTATATGACGTTTGTCATGAGTGACGGCGAGAACACTCAGTCGTTGGAATATTCAGGTGCCCGTGTGCCGCTTCGCCAGTGGAAGCACTTGGCTGTTTCGGTTGCAGAAGGACGTGTGGCTTTGTTCCTCGATGGTGAGGAAGTTGCTTCCAGTTCCGACTTCGACCTGAAACCAACCGACCTCGAACTTGTCCTGAACTATCTCGGTCGTGCTCAGAACAGTTCCGTGTCTAAGTTCCGCGGCTATATGGACGATGTTCGCATCTTCAACTATGCGCTCAGCGCCGACGAGGTGAAGGCTGTGATGGCAGATGTGGTTGATGGAATCAGCACAGTTTCTGCCGACAGCGAAAGCAATGCGACCAACGTTCTCTACGACTTGCAGGGTCGCCGCATTCCTACTGCTACTCGTGGAATCGTCATTCGCCAGAACGCTGACGGAAAAGGCGAGAAGATTATCGTGAAATAAATTGACGGAATCAAATCCGTCTGCGTCGAAGTCAGTGCAATTGAATGTTCAAACGACTTGGCCATAAAGATTGTGTTGGGACGACTTGACTATTCTATGATGTTGAGTCGTTCCGACCATAAAATGAAAAGAATAACTCTGATATTTAAAAATAGGTGATGAAGAAACTCCTTTCCCTTCCCCCTAATCTCGTGGGATGTTTCCACGACATTACGGGCTGTTCTCATGATGAATGGTTTTGTACAAACGACCCAGTCGGACATAAACTCGGTTCGGGTGGGGGAACGGCTTGGTTACTTCAGCAAGCCTATGCAGACGAGAGACAAGGAGCAGCAGACTCATCGGTTGATTCTGATTTCGCTGTCTGGCTCTCGAGTGAAAAGCGTGTGCTTCTCCATGCAGGCGGGCAGAGTCGCCGTTTACCGGCCTATGCTCCTTCGGGAAAGATTCTCACGCCAATTCCTGTGTTCAGATGGGAGCGTGGTCAGCGACTTTCGCAGGATTTGCTCTCATTGCAGGTTCCGCTCTATGAGCGCATGATGGCGGCCGCTCCCGATAGTCTTCATACTATGGTGGTCAGCGGTGACGTCTATATTCGGGCCACAGAGCCGCTTCAGCCCATTCCTGAGGTCGATGTGGTTTGCTACGGTCTTTGGCTCAATGCCGAAACGGCCAAGAATCACGGAGTCTTTGTCTCGACTCGCGAGAATCCCTCAGTGCTGAAATGCATGTTGCAGAAGCCTTCGGTGCAGACGCTCAATGAACTCCTGCGCGACCATCTTTATCTGACCGATATAGGCGTTTGGCTGCTTAGCGATCGCGCAGTGAATCTACTGATGAAACGCAGTGGAATCGTGCCCAGTCAGATGACAGATGGAAATTCTGCAGAAGATGTCCTCAACACGAAGCCTTACGACCTCTACACCGATTTTGGCGGTTGTCTTGGTTCTGATCCAACTTTCCAAGACGAGGAACTGGCTCAACTCAGTGTGGCGATTCTTCCGTTGCCGGGAGGCGAGTTCTATCATTTCGGCACTTCGCGTCAGATCATTAGTTCCACGTTGGCGATTCAGAATCTCGTCAACGACCAGCGTGAGATTCTGCATCACGGGCGCAAACCTCATCCGAGCATCTTCCAGCAGAATGCCAAGAAGTCTAATTCTTTCACGGCGGAGAATCAGAACATCTGGGTAGAAAACAGTTGTATGGGTGCTGGTTGGACTTTAGAGCACGATCATGTGATTACGGGTGTGCCTGAAAACGACTGGCAACTTTCGCTGAAGGCAGGTCAGTGCGTCGATATCGTGCCTATTGGCGAACGCGAATGGGTTGTCAGACCTTACGATATTGATGATCCTTTCGCTGGCGACAAGCAGTTCGAACCGCTGTTCCCCGTTGTGGACAATGTCGACGATATGGGACTTGTTTTGCGTTGGATGCTGGGCGATACTTCTGCCGAAAAAGGTAAACAGATATATGAAACGAGCCGTCGGCTGAGTGCGGACGAGATTTCTGCTGTTGCAAACCTGCGACGACTTACAGATCAGCGCCGCGAGTTCCGACTTCGCAACTGGCCCGCTTTGGCAGCCAACTATAGCCACAGCGTGTTCTATCAGATTGATCTCGAGGATGCAGCCCGTGAGTTTGCCGAAGGCCGTCTGCCCATGCCTGAACCCCTTCCCGAGACGGAACCGCTTCTGATTCGTATGCACGATGCAATGTTCCGTGACGAGTTACGGAGCAAGAATCCTGAGATGGCTGCGGCTAACGAGAATGACGGAACAGCCTTCACCTTGCTCCGCGAGGCATTGCTTTCGCCTCTGGGAAAAGAGGCTTCGGTTTATGGTAAAAATGCACCCAAACCGCATCTCTCGGTCTATCCCGACCAGATTGTCTGGGCTCGTTCGCCTGTGAGAATCGACATTGCAGGCGGTTGGACCGATACGCCTCCTTACAGTTTGATGGAAGGAGGAAATGTCCTCAATTTTGCCATCAATCTGAATGGTCAGCAGCCGCTTCAGGCTTATGTTCGACCTTGTCGCGATTATCATATTGTGCTTCGCAGTATTGACCTCGGCGCCTCAGAGATTGTGACGACCAATGAGCAACTGACTGATTTCCAGCATGTTGGCAGCCCGTTCTCAATTCCCAAGGCAGCCCTTGTGCTTGCGGGATTTGCTGCTGACAGTTCGACATCTCTCGAGCAGACTCTTCGCCAGTTCGGCTCGGGACTTGAGTTGACGATGCTTTCAGCCATTCCTGCTGGTAGCGGCTTGGGCACAAGCAGCATCCTGTCAGCAACAGTGCTCGGAGCGCTCAATGATTTCTGTGGACTTTCATGGGATAAGGCTGAGATTGGCCGCCGCACATTGCAACTTGAGCAGATGCTCACCACAGGTGGCGGTTGGCAGGATCAATATGGCGGACTCTTGCCTGGTGTGAAATTGTTGCAGACAGACAGAGGTTTTGCTCAGCAACCACAAGTGAGATGGTTGCCGTCGCGTTTGTTCACGCAGTCAGACTATCGCGCTTGTCACCTATTATATTATACAGGCATTACGCGAACGGCAAAACATATTCTGCAGCAGATTGTTCGCCGCATGTTCCTCAATCAGCACGATGAACTCGCTTTGTTGCGACAGATGAAGGAGCACACGATGCAGATGTATGAGGCATTCCAGCGTGAAGACTTCCAGCAGATGGGCCGTCTTGTGCGCCTTACTTGGCAGCAGAATCAGATGCTCGACAGCGGAACCAATCCGCCTGAGGTTGAGCAGATTACGCGTCTTGTTGATGACCTCTGTCTGGGTTATAAACTTCCGGGAGCAGGAGGTGGTGGCTATCTCTACATGATTGCCAAAGACCCAGAAGCCGCAGCCCGCATTCGTCAGATTCTGCAGCAACAGCCCATGAATGCCTGTGCCCGCTTCGTCGATATGACGTTGAGCGAAACAGGTCTCGAGGTGAGCCGTTCGTAGCATCAGTTTAAATGATTCATAGGCAACGCATTGGTTTTCAGTGCGTTGCTTTTTGTTTTCAGATAGGGCTCCTCTTGATTCTGTAGAGCGAAACTTTCATTCTACAAAGCAAATGTTATTATCGTGTAGAGATATTCTTTCGATTCTATAAAGCATGTTTTTCGACTAAAGAAAGATGGTCTTTTGACTATACAGAGATGCCCTTTTGACTATAGAGAGATGGTCTTTTGACCTTAGAGAGCATACCTTTCTACCATACAGAGATGGTCTTTATATAGGTATAGAGATGTGCTTTCTAACATCGAAAGGTGTGCTTTCTATAGTCAAAAGCATTGCTCTCTATGATTAAAATCTTTGACATGAAAATTTCAGAAATAAGAATTTCTATAGAAAATGCAATAAGACCTACCGACCTACCATAACCCATTGCAAATACCGATGAATAAAGGCGTTGAGGCATGGTAGGTGTTTCTTGAAGACCTACCATAGACCTACCATAGACCTACCATATTTTCTTGTTTCGGTTAGCGAAAGTATTTGACTATTTTTGAATTTTTTTCACGACGCGGCAGGGGTTTCCTGCTGCAACTACATGATCGGGAATGTCTTTCGTCACAACGCTTCCTGCGCCGATAGTTGTGCCGCTACCAATAGTCACTCCGGGCAGAATTGTCACCGAACCCCCAATCCAGACCGAATCGCCAATGGTTACGGGCAAAGCCCATTCCTGACGGGAGTTGCGCTCATCGGGGTCAGTGCTGTGACAAGCGGTATAGATGCTGACGTTTGGTCCAATGAAGCAGTCGTCGCCAATTGTAACGCAGGCTTCGTCGAGAATCGTGAGGCCGAAATTCGCGAAGAAGCGGCGTCCGAAACTAATCTGCTTTCCATAATCGCAATAGAAGGGCTGATTCACGATGGCCTTATCATCAGCGATGTGACCGATGAGGCTATAGAGAATCTTCTTGCGCTCCTCAGTGGCTGAAGGAGGAAGGCTGTTGAATTGGAAGATGATATCCTTGGTTTCGTTGAGTTCTTTGAGAAGTTGAGCGTCTGTCGCGGAGTAGATTTCTCCTGCAAGCATTTTTTCTTTTTCCGTCATGAGAGAAAGAGGGATTAGTTGAAAGTTGAGAGTTTATAGTTGATAGTTGAGGGACGAGAGTTTATGGTTGATTGAGTTTCCATTTTGCCTCAAACGATTGTTGCTGCTGATTGGCCTTGGCGATAAAGGCTTGATATTCAGCCGATTCCGGATGGAAAGGACGATGGGCAAGAGCCTCGCGAATGGGTCGCCATTCTTCTGCGAACTGTTTTGCTTCTTCCGAGAAGAGCACTTCCTGGAATCGTCGATAGATGAAGTCGACAGCCTGTTCTGAGGGGTGAAGCATGTCTTCCGAATAGAATCGATAGTCGCGCAGTTCGTCGTTCAGCAATTCGTAGGCGGGGAAATAGAATGTGGGCAGAGTTGCCTTGCTGATGCATTCTTCAACGGCAAGCAGCAATGTTGCTTTTGAGAGTTGGCTTCCGTGATAACCGTATTTCCGATAGCGAATGGGACTTACGGTGAGAATGATTCGCACCTGAGGGTTCATCTCTCGCAGCAGTTTGATGGAACGATTCAGATAGTCAGCGCATTCGTCAACACTCAGGCATTGCTCCTCGAACAGTTGCTGAGGCCGCTTCTGACAATTGTCGACGATTTCGCCCGTAGCCTTTTCGATGTATACATGATTCGTTCCAAGCGTCAAGATAACGGTTGAAGTCGAACGTAATTCTTCAGCCTTATCGCTTTTCAGTTTTTCGATGGTGTGCAGAATGCTCGCAGGATTATACATCACGCCGAAAGGGTTGACAATCGTCGGGAAATGGTCGTCTCTCAGTCGTCGTCCAATCTCGTCGGCAAAGCACGAACCCACGCAGAGAATGCGTTCTGCGGCCTGTATTTGGAAAGCAGCTGGCTCAATGTCGACAACGGTTCGGAAAAGTTCTGTGTTCATGCAATCAAAAAATTTTTTGCAAAGTTACGAAAAATGTGAAAAAATTGAGGAAAAAGTCGAATAAAATGATTACCTTTGCCTAAACTTTTTTGAATTAGACCTAAACAACAAAAAACGATTCATGAAAAAAATAGTCTTAACAACAGTGATGTTGCTGACGACGCTTTTGTTATCGGCACAAGATGTAAAACAAGAAGGTAATACGATTATCATTCATCCTACTGGTGGACAGGCGAAAGTTGTTTGTCTGCAAGTGGTCAATGATAACATCATTCGCGTCAGGGCAACATCAGCGGCGGAACTTCCTCAGAAGCAGCCCAGTCTGATGATAGTCGACCAGAAGGTTCCTGCCAAGGGTTCCTTTAGTGTCAGCGATGAGAGCGGGAAGGTTGTCGTCAAGGCAAAGAACGTCAGAGCAGAGGTAAGCAAAGCAACTGGTGAGTTGGCTTTCTTTGACGCTGAAGGCAAGCAATTGCTGAAGGAAGCCCATGGGGGCAAGCAGTTTAAGGATTTCACCGTACCTGAGCGCGAGTACGGTCTGAAGGGCGGACCTGCGCTGACGGAGGAAATGAAGCATGGGCTGCAATGGCAAATGGAGTTCGACAGTCCCGCGCAGGAGTCGTTCTATGGCTTAGGTCAGCATCAGTCTGAAGAATTCAACATGAAGGGCAAGAATGAGGACCTGTTCCAATACAACACGAAGGTTAGCATTCCGTTCGTCCTTTCAAATCAGAACTATGGTCTGCTCTGGGATGCTTATTCCTACTGTCGCTTCGGCAATCCACATGACTATCTGCAGTTGAATCGTGCTTTTAATCTATATGACAAGCAAGGTCGGAAGGGTCATCTGACGGGAACTTATGTCGATAAGAACGGAAAGAAACTTGTTCGTGACGAAGATTCCATCTATTATGAATATGGTTACCCAGCGACTTCTGAGATTGCCAATCGAACCGATAATGGAGGCATCAAGAATCTGCCTAAGGGCTTCAGCCTCGATGGCGCAAGTGTTGTCTATGAGGGATTCATTGAGGCGCCGAAGTCGGAACTCTATCAGTTCATTCTCTATTATGCTGGCTACATCAAGGTCTACATCGGAGGTGAGGAGGTTGTTCCCGAGCGTTGGCGTACGGCTTGGAATCCGAATGCCTATAAGTTCGCAACAAGGCTGAAGAAGGGCGAGAAGGCGCAACTTCGAATAGAATGGCAACCCGACGGAGGCGAAAGTTATTGTGGATTGCGCGTTGCAGAGCCCCGCAGCGAACAGGAGCGCAACAACCTGAGTATTTGGTGCGAGATGGCCCGCGATATGGATTATTACTTCATTGCAGGAAAGAATCTCGACGAAGTCATCAGTGGTTATCGAACACTGACGGGTCGTGCTTCGCTCTATCCCAAGTGGGCTCTTGGCTTCTGGCAGAGCCGCGAGCGCTATAAGACTCAGGCGGAGATTGAGGAAACCCTGAAGGAATTCCGCACTCGCCACATCCCGATTGATAATATTGTACAGGACTGGAACTACTGGAAACTTGAATCTTGGGGCGATCACACCTTCGAGGCTTCTCGTTTCCCCAATCCGCAGGCAATGCTCGACGCGGTTCATCAGATGCACGGAAGGTTCATGATTTCGGTTTGGCCGAAGTTCTATGATACTGTTGGAAACTATAAAGAACTCGACAAGAACGGATGGATGTATCATCAGGCCATTGAAGACGATATTCACGACTGGCTGGGATTCCGCGGTTCGTTCTACGATGCTTACGACCCTGCAGCACGAAAGGTGTTCTGGCGACAGATGGACGAGAACCTCTACACCAAATATAATAAGAAAGGTGTTCCGGGCGTAGATGCCTGGTGGATGGACGCTTCAGAGCCAAACGTGAGAGACTGCACGCCTATGTGGTATCGTAAGGCCCTCTGTGGACCAACTGCCTTGGGTACTGCTACGGAGTATTTCAATGCTTATAGTACGGTGAATGCAGACGCTATCTACAACGGTCAGCGTTCTGTTTATAAAGGTAAGGCAAATGAACCGCGTGTGTTCCTGCTCACCCGTAGCGGCTTTGCCGGCGAGCAGCGTTATTCCACCGCCACGTGGAGCGGCGACATCGGCACTCGCTGGGAGGATATGCGTGCGCAGATGACGGCCGGACTGAACTACTCGATGTCGGGCGTGCCCTTCTGGGGTATGGACCAGGGAGGATTCTGCGTGGAGAAACGCTATGTGGCTGCCCAGCAGCTCTTCGACCAAACGGGTCAGGAGAACGAAGACCTGAAAGAGTGGCGTGAGTTGCAGACGCGTTGGAACCAGTTTGGTGCCTTCATCCCGTTGTTCCGTGCTCACGGCCAGTGGCCGTTGCGCGAAATCTGGAATATTGCTCCCGACGAGCATCCGGCCTACCAGTCGTTCGTCTACTACGATAAGCTGCGCTATCGCCTCATGCCCTACCTCTATTCGTTGGCCGGTTGGGCACACTTCAAGGACTACACGCTGATGCGAGCTCTGGTGATGGACTTCAA
>JAILFH010000112.1 GCA_024697645.1 Prevotella sp. | reverse complement strand
AAAAAAAAGTTGTTTTTCGTGCATGTTTTCATTATTTGACTGGTTGACAGTTGAAAACCGCTTAGTGTTTTTCTACTTGTCAACCTGTTTTTTCGCTTCCATCGCAGCCTTAATCTTGTCACCTACTCTTTGGGCCTGCTCCGATATACCAATGCGGATATAACCCTCAAAGTTCTTCTGCGACTCGTGGCCTGTTATGCTGCGTAGTTCCAGGTCTGACAGCACCCCCAATTTATATAGGTTGGTGGTTCCACTTCTTCGTGCCGTATGTGAACATATCAGCTCATATTTGGCTCGCACGACTTCACCATGCTTATTCCGTTCCCAAAGAGGGGAGCCGTTTCGAATCTTGGCCCACTTATCTAGTTTGTGAAACCATTTGCGTTCGTTTTCCGTAAACTTGGTGCCATTCTTTTTCTTCTTCAAAAGCCTTTCATAAGTTTGTTCGGATCGCTTTTCCACACCAGTCAACACTGTTACATACTTCTCACAAAAAGAAGGTACCGTTTTTGACAACTCATAACCTACGACCTTAATCTTCAAATTCATTTTCTGGGCAGTAATATCCGGAAAATTATAGTTATACTTCTCACATAGTTCATAGACACGATCATCAAAAATAGGCACCTCGACCTTTTTTCCTGTTTTCTTCTGAGTCAATGTTATCAGTCCACTTTTATTATAGGTGATGAAGTTCTCCTCACGCAACTTGCAATAGTCGCTATAACGCTGGCAACTGAAGTAACCAAGAAGGAAGATGTCACGTACTATCTCATTCTCGCCTGTCAGTTCCATGTCGTACATGGCATCGATCTCCTCGTCAGTCAGGTATATTTCTGCTCGCTTGTCTATCTCTTTTATTGTTCTGTCTTTCCACACTCTTAGGGAAACAGCATTCTTGTTGAACCCTTCCATAGCTGCGAGGTTACAGAGTTTGCGAAAACAAGAAACCTTTTTGTTGATGGTATTCGGCATATAGCCTTGTTTCTGAAGATAAAGCGTGAATCTGTCAGCAAAAGGCTTGTCAATATCTTCAAAAGAGATGTCCTTTTTACAATACTCCTTTAGGTTCTCACCGAAAGCTTTCCACACGACAACCGTACCAGAGGAGTAGTCTGAGTTGTTGCCGTGACGAATGGAGCCATCAGAAATACCTGCAATGAAATAATCAAAGAAACCCAATACTGTTGACCTTGATTTTGCAGCGGCAACCTTTGCCGTTTGCTGGATTTCCTCTACAGTGCCGTTAACAATGGCTGATAGGGCCTGTTCTATTACAGACTTATCTTCCTTGGCTTTTATTATGTTCTCGGCATAAAGTATATCAATTGCTTTTATTACTTTCATTTGCAAGTCATGGGCTTTCGCTCCTTCTGCCGTTTTCTCATAACGTTGCATGGCAGAAAGACTTCTTTGCGCCTTGTTCCACTCTTGTATATTCACACGTATACCTGTGCATATGTACATCTGCATTCCGTTACGTCGTATCTTTGTGTAAAGAGGTGCCTCGCCTTCTTCTCTTTTGGATCTAAGAAAAAACTGTGCCATATCATTTATGTTTAACTGGGTGCAAAGGTACAATTTTTCTTCAAAAGTTGCACCCAATTTGCACCCATTTTTTGAAAGATAGTGAAATTTTAACTTTTGAATACTTTTCGATTTTGCCTTGTAACTTTCTGATAATCAATTCGTTTTTATTTCTAAAGATTTCTGAAGATTTCATCTTCTTAAATCCAAGCCCATCCTGAAGCGCCTTAAGAAAGAGTCCTGTAGGTCAATGACTTACAGGATTTTTCTTTTTCTTACATTTCATGGTTTGTACGTTTTTCTGTGGGTTTTGCTTGCTTTTCTGTAAGGTCTACAGGGCATCTTTAGATAAAACATCCCTAATTTCAGCCAATTTTGGAGTTAAGAGCAGTGCTTTGAGTTTTTTTACATTATTAGTTAGTAATTCCAAAAAATTGCCTTATATTTGCAAAATTATCCCATTACAGGGTTGGGAAACTAGACACTAAAGGGTATTATACTAAAAAGAGTCCACTAAATATGAACAATAAGGCTGACATCAAAGCACTTTTCATGGCGCACTATGACAGGATGTATCTCCTGGCACGAATCATTCTACACGATGACGAAGAGAGTCGCGATGTCGTGAGCGATGTGTTCGCCCGTATTGCAGATGGAGATATGAAGGTGCGCAGGGACACTGCAGAGATTTATCTACTGACTTCTGTACGCTACCAATGTTTGAAAGTTATCAGGGCCAGACAGGTGAGACAACGTGCAGTTAAGTATCTGCAACTACACGACACTTTGGAAATGGAGCCTTTTGATATTCAGCAAGACCGTCTTGCAGAAGTACTTGATTTCAGCGAACGTGAATTTACACCTCAGACTCTTCGCGTTTTCCAACTAAGATTCCAGCAAAATAAGTCATACGCCGAAATTGCGGCCCTTCTCAATATCAGCGAAGCGGCTGTTTATAAGCATCTCGCTCAATCTCTCCGCAAAATCAAGAATCACTTTAATCCCTGAAAAGATGGATAAGACAGAAAAACTTCTACGGATGATAGAACATCCAGAACTGTATAGCGACGAGCAGTTTCAAGAACTGTTCTCCGACGTTGAATGTCAACAAATGTACGATGCCATGCGTCTCAGCACTTCTGCCTTTGAGTTAGTCAGTGGAGAGGCCAAGGTTGCCAATGACCTCAAGGAAAAAGAGTGGAAGAAACTTGAGACCGTCATTTATCCTGTCAAAAGGCAGAGAGGTTGGATGCAAATTGCCGCCGCCATCTTAGGGATACTGCTGCTCTCAGGTATTACTTATGCAGCCGTATGGCTCTTCTCTTCTCCAAGTTCTCCTAACGGAGATGAGGGTCAACAGATTGCAATATCACCACAGGATACTACTGCTCTCATTCGTTCAGATGAGGTTAGAGACAGTATCCAGAATGTCCGCATCTTCGAGAATGTTCAGTTAAAAGTAATCGTCTTAGAAATAGGGCAGAAGCACCATCTTTCCGTAGAGATAAAGAATAGTCAAACAGCAGCCTTACGTCTCTATTATCCCTGGAATCAACAAACGCCACTGGAACAGGTCATCAAGGAACTGAACCAATTTGAAAAAGTGAGCATAACCCTCAAGGAGGACTTAATTATCATTGAATAGCGTATGAGACGACTCTATTTCCTTATTCTGATGTGCCTCTGCCTAACTGAAGCGCAAGCACAAAAGTTATCCAAGCGCTACATAGAAAAATCGCTCTCTGATGTGCTCATCGATCTTAACAAATCTCAGTCAGCCTGCCGCATTAGTTTCATTTATGACGAATTGGAAGACTTTACCGTTACCACCAGTTTCAAAAATTGCACCATCAATGAGGCTGTACTCAATGTTGTTGGTTTCTACCCTATGAAGATTATTACAGTAGACACCTTGATTACGGTGGAGTGCACCCAGAAAGAGAGTAGTAAAGTCATTGGACGCGTTGTAGACGAGCACAAAGCCCCCATAGCATTCGCCAATATCTCTTTGCTGAGCGTTGCCCCAGGCCCAAATAGTGGTAAAAATTCCACTTTTGTTAAAGAACAAGGTAACATCGAAGTTGACGGAGAATTTATCAATGGCAGCGTGAGCAACGAGAATGGCGATTTCGTCATTCCCTGCCAGTCACAGCATGTAATGATTAAGGTTTCATGTATTGGCTATAAGACTGTCAAGCATCGCGTTAGTGTAGGGGAGATAGGCACCATCACTCTGCATCCCGAAACCTACACGGTGAAAGGTGTAGAGGTAAAAGGCGAGATTCCACTATACAAAACCATCCTCGGAGGATTGACGGTTGAAGTGCAGCACTCGATTCTGCACGATGTGGGCACTGCCGACGACCTACTCTCGATGATGCCGCTCATTCAGGGACGCGATGGTAAGTTCAGCGTTATAGCTAAGGGTGAGCCAGAGATATACATCAATAACAAGAAGGTGCGCGATCCCAGCGAACTCAAGCAACTTAAATCCACCGACATCAAAAGTGTGGATATCATCACCTCGCCAGGAGCGCAATATAATGCTGAGGTGAATGCCGTCGTGCGCATCAAGACCATCCGTCAGCAAGGCGATGGATTCAGCGTGCAGGTGATGAGCGATACCTATCGTAACAATCAATGGAACACCTTCGAGAATCTGGCCGTGAAATACCGTGTTGACGGATTCGAAACCTTTGCCAATATTGGTTTTCAGAATGAACATCAAGGCGTGGACCTGACGGGCGACATAGAAAACAACATCAACAATCATACCATCAACATCCACCAGACGGCTCCTATCGACAACTGGATTACGGTTTTTTCAGGAAAGACAGGCGTCAGTTACGACTTCGACAACGACAACTCCATAGGTATGAGTTACGGCACCCAGATCACCGCCTATGCCGCTGGTAGTCTGCATTCGGAACAAAACATCACAAGAAACGGACAGACAGATGAATTCGTGGATCAGTGGCGGAGAGTCAGACAATCAGATCCACCCTCCCACGACATCAATGCCTATTATGTGGGAAAGATTGGCAAACTTGGCGTCGACCTGAATGCCAGTTACGTTTGGCGAAAGATCAAGTTAGACCATGATGTATCTGAATTTAGTGCAGAGTTGGACGACCGCACGATTACCTCCCACAGCCAAGACAAGCGCCGGCTGTTGGCAGGCAAACTCGTGCTAACCTATCCTTTATGGAAAGGTATGATGAGTGGTGGCTCGGAAGTCACACATACCAATAGTTACGGAACAAACACCACTGACGAGGGAATCATCCCGCCATCGGAAAACGAAGTAAAGGAGAGCAACACGGCCGCCTTTGCGGAATACGAAATGCAGTTGGGGCAATGGCGGTTGAATGCCGGTCTGCGCTATGAACATGTGTCTACCGACTATAGTTCCTTCGGTGTTCATCAGGAAGCACCCAGTCGAACCTATAACGACCTCTTCCCCAACCTCTCTGCTGGTTGGCAGAAGGGGATGTGGGGCTTGCAGTTAAGTTTCTCGAAACGCATTACACGCCCCCCATACAACTGGCTGATAAATACGGTGCAATACGACAACCGCTATATGTATGAAGGCGGCAATCCGCTTTTGCGCCCCACTATCCGCCGGAGCATCGATTTCAGCGCTACCTATTCGTGGTTCAATTTCATGACAGGATTCACTCGTGAGAACGATTTCTTTACCCACATCAGCAAAGTATATGACGAGGCGAAGGAAATCGCCATCATCCAGCACATGAACTTCGACCATCAGATACGCTGGTATGCCACCCTGACTGCTTCTCCCAAAATTGGCTTCTGGCAACCTACGCTCAGGCTGCACTACTACCAGCAAAAGTTTGATGCTGAGGCATACGGAGTGCCCATGAAACTCAACAAGCCGGAGTTCTCGGTCAACCTTCAGAGTTGGTTCGTTATCGATGAAACGGCAAAGGCCCTGTTGCAAGTTGACTATACGGGCAGCAATCACTGGGGATTTATGTATCGCAACAGCAACTTCGCCGTCAATGCCCGTCTGCAGAAATCATTCCTGAAAGGCAGCCTCGTTGCCGCCCTCTATGCCAATGACATCTTCCGCACGGAGCGCAATGATTACACTACTTACTGTGCCATCGGGAAGACCACCTCCAGCAGTTATGTCTACTCACAAGAAATCGGCCTCAGTCTGTCGTACAACTTCAACGTCACCCGTTCGAAGTATAAGGGTACTGGTGCTGGTAATGAAGAAAAGAACCGACTATAAAATAAATTTTTTTACAACAATGAATAAGCGAATCAACTATCTCGACTACCTGAAGGTGATGCTCATCGTACTTGTCATCTTCCATCATGCTGCAGACACCTATGATCCGGAATCGGCTTGGGTGTACAAGCCCAGTAATCCTGAAGAGATGATGCCTTGGATATGGCATATTCTCTCGGTTGATGCAGCCTTTTTAATGGGTTTGTTTTTCCTGATATCCGGCTATTTCGTTCCTATCAGTTACGACCGGCAAGGATTCAAGACCTTCGTTATGAAGAAATTCTTGCGATTGGGTGTTCCTTTGATTGTGATGACAACTCTCCTGTCGGTTCTAAGTGGTAAACTGGAAATAGGACACCTGTGGTTTCTTGAGAGTCTATTGTTATTCTGCCTGCTGTATGCCTTTGTACGATTACTTCTTCAAGTTACAAATAGGAAACTGAGAGTAGGAAACGAACTAAGCGAAAAGGCTCCCACGCTTACGGTATGGTTCATCGTAGCACTCGTCATGGGTGTTGGCTGTTATCTCATACGGCAGGTAAGTCCGCAAAACAACTGGATTTGGATTCTTGGTTTCATCCATATCGAACCGGCTCACTATCTTCAATACATTATGATGTTTGTTCTTGGCATTTGGGCCTATCGTTGTCAGTGGTTGATAAAGATGAAGAACAAAACAGGGCTCATGGCCTTGCTGATTGGTATAGCCTTGGTCCTTGGCAATTGTCTTCGTAATGGTGGTCCTTGGACTCAGTTCGTTTCTCAATGGTTTGGGTTCTACGAATCGCTGCTTTGTGTTTTTATCAGTTTCGGCTTGTTATGGTTGTTTCGAGAATATGCCAATGGGGAGAACAAATTCTGGAAATGGTGTGCCCAGCAGGCTTATGGAACCTATATCTTTCATCCGTTTTTCTTGTTGATTATTCAGCAAGCAACAGACCTTGTTGTGTTGCCGGGAATCGAAAAACTCTTCCTCATTGGCACAATAACGACCATTGTCTCATTCCTGTTTACCCGTCTTGTCAGGTTGATTCCGGGAGTGAGGAAATCGTTAGGGTAATTCATCAAGATTTTATAGGTCGATAGAAGGCGCGCCTGCCACAATAAGTTGGCTTTCTTCTCTGTGCTTTAATTTTTTGTCAATTAAATGTTTAATGGGCAACACGCTTTCTGGTGTGAAAAGCATGTTGCCCAAGATTCTGCACAATAACAATCACTGTCAAATGGTTGAAAAGTGAAATAGGGGATTAACGCTTGCGTTTCTTTGATTTCTGCATGATGAGTTGTGACTTCAGGACTTTTTGTCCATCGACTGTCGCGATGAGATTGACGACAGTGCTGTTGTCGGCCTCTGGGTGCAAATCGTGGCAGCGGACAACTTTAATGTCGTCCCAGCCTTCAGTAAGCACTGTGGTCAGTTTGTATTGGCCATTATCTATCGTGATGGCCCTCTTTCCCTTGACTTTTGTCTCGGTTGCTACAACCGGCTGGTCGAGTTCGGGCAGAGCATAGAATCCCATGCGAACCTTCCGAGATTCCTTTGTTCTCACGGTGTCAACACGGATTACGCCGTTAGCCGTAATCTTCTCAGTCAGGCCGATTGTGACGGTTGGTTCGTTCTCCATTTCAGCCGTGCGACAGAACATTCCATTGCCATTGAGACCTTCACCCTGATAACTGTTTACCTGTAGCCATTTGCCGTCAGGTGATTCAACTACATAACACATGGCCACCTCGCCATTCTTGCCGTCAGCCTGCCAAGGAAGAGATGAGTTGTAGGCCAGTCGGTTGTAATTCTCCAGACCATAATAAAAACCTCTGTTACGTGTAAAAACATTGCGGAATTCGGCCATACCCAGTGAAGGCAGGTCGGTAACAAGGATTTTGGCTTTATTGGAATACACATTGAACGGAGCCTTTTTCTTCATCTTTGTCCATGCCCCTTCGGTCTCTCGGGCCGTCCAGAATGGATTGTCGGCAGGCATATACAAGGCAAGGAACAATTTGGCCATCCAGAACACGCTGCCTCGGCAAGAGTAATGTTGCAGACAACTCTCGAAATGGTCGTAGAAACCGAGGTTGGGAAGTCCGTCCTCAGCAATGAAGTCTGGGTTCTGAAGGAACTGAAGGATGGCTCCTGAGCAGATGCGGCGCATCCATCCATAGTCAATGTCCGTGCCAAGATTGTAACTGATGAACTGAGGGCTGTTGAGCAATCCTGTCAGTGCGAGCGGAATGGCTGCACCCATGCGATAGGTGATGCTCCGGCCCCACATCTGCATTTTGCCGTCACGGCCGAACATATAAGGATATTGCTTTGTAATCTCGCTCAGATTCTTCATAAACTGCTCGGCTTCTGCTGGATAGTATTTTCGTCCGAAACTCTCGGCCCACAGCGGTCCGTACATCTGGAAAGCCCACATGCTGTAATAGTCGAACAGTGGAGAGTCGTGATACCATCCGTCGGCAACATAGGCATTGAGGTTGGCGTGAAGCAGTTCCTCCATATATTTCATGTTTACCTCATAGCCCTCTCTATGCAGAAAACTGAGCAGACACTGGTTGAAGAATCTCCAGTTCATATCAATGGTTCCACCTTCGGCATAAGTCTTGAATACGGCAGCCAGTTGGTCGCGAGTTTCTTGTGGCAGAGGATACCAGAATACTTCGGGTGCCATCAGGAGAGACACAGCAAGTCCGCCAAGTTCCACAAGTTTCTGTCCGCCGTTGCCTTTTCCTTTCTTTTCGGGCAAGAAAATGGGACTTTCGGGATCGAGGAACGAAGTCATCTGATAGCGATAGTAGTTGCCCACTTTTACGCCGTGTAGCGTCAGATTGGGATTCTCCTTGAGCAGAGGTCCTGCCAGGAACATCGTGCGGCAGAGAGCCTCCATGCGAGAGGTGGGAATTCCGCCTTTGTCGCGAGGATAACTCTTACCCTCCTGCTTCGGCAGATCGAAAGGATCCTTTATGTCGTTGACATATTGGAAGGCGGTGCTGAGCAAATATTCTGCTGCCTGCTTCCAGTGGTCACGGTTCATTCCAGTATAAGGGCTCAGTTGGTTGTCAGGATTCTTCACCTCGAAGATTTTTCCTTTCGTCACGTCAACTCCAGCGTTGTTTGCACTTGCCATTATCGGGAAGAGCATGATGAGCGATAATAGAAATAATTTTTTCATATCTGTTTGTGTTGTTATATTTTGCATTCGACGGTTCGTATGCCGCTAATCGGTTTTCGGGTGTAAATTTAGCAATAAAAAATCAAGTATCAAATAATCTTGGGGAAAAACTTCTACAGAAAATCCAAAATGTAATTCTTTCAGCGGCCAAGATTGTTGTTCGCTAAATTGGAGGACGAAACTTATTTCCTGACAATAAAAAATCCCGAGAGCATTCTCGGGATTTGCTGTATTATGATAATTGGAAAGAAAGACCTCTTATAGCCTCGTCCTTATTCGCTGAATATTTTGTTGATGTCGTTGATGACGGGTTTCGGCTGATATTTGCGGTCGAAGAGCAGGGGATAGTTGGTGCGACCGGGGATGGGCCAGTTGTTCATCCATGAGTTATGGTCGCAGACGCCCCAGAGCGTGACGCGGCGCACATGGTCGCGATATTTATTGTAGAGGGCGAAGAATGCCAGATAGCGCTCGTTGAACAACTGTTGCGCTTCTTTTGTCAGGCCTTTGGCGTAAGGATTGTATTTTTCCTGGAATTCGAAATTCTGAGTGATACTTGCCCCGCCGAATCCTTCGGGATTGGGAAGCATGTTTAGGTCAAGTTCCGTAAACTGCACCTTCACACCGCAGTCGATGAATGCACGGATAGAGTTTTCGTATTCAGTGAGGTCGGGATAGTCAGTTCCGTTATGGCTCTGCAAGCCGATAGCATCGATACGACAGCCTGCAGCCTTCAGTTTCTTAATGAGTTTTACCACCGTAGCCCGTTTACCAGGTTTCGACATTGAAAAGTCATTGTAGTAGAGTTCTGCGTCAGGATCTGCCTCATGGGCAAACTTGAATGCCAGTTCGAAATATTCAGGACCGATGGCGCGCAGCCAGGGGCTCTCACGATAACTGCCGTCGTCCAAGATGGCTTCGTTGATGACATCCCATCCTTTCACTTTGCCTTTGAAGTGTCCCACCACCGTATTTATATACGTGCGCATGCGCTGAATCATCTCCTCGCGATTTGGCAGTTCGCCGCCTTTGTTGACAAACATCCAGGGAGCATTTTGGTCGTGCCAGACAAGAACATGACCAATGATTTCGAGATTACGTTCCTGTGCAAACTCAATAAAGCGGTCTGCTTCCTCAAAACTGAACTTTCCTTCAGCCGGTTCAAGATTTTCGGGCTTCATGCAGTTTTCTGCCACAACAGAATTGAAATGAGTGGTAATAATATCGACGGCCTTAGGTTCTAGTCCGTTCACCTGGTCGACGTTGACTGCTACGCCGACCGTAAAATATTTACCGAGCGTTTCCTTCAGAGGAGTCACGTTTTTCTTCTTGGCCATTGCTGAATTTGCGAATGCCGCAACGAGGACGATGGCGATCATGCTGGCGATTGGTTTGATAGTCATTCTCTTCATGCTGATTTTTCCGATTATTAGTTTCTGCTGCAAAATTAATGAATGTTTTCCGAAAAGACTTTCAAATTTGTGTCGATGATGTTTCCATATGTCTCATTATGAGATTTTTTTTTCGAAAAAGTTTGCAAGTTTTACGAAGATGATATAATTTTGCATGAAACAAATAGAAACGTATCATGACTAGAAACCTATCCTTTTTGCGTAATTTAACGGTGCTTTTCATATTGCTTATGGCAACAGAGGCGATGGCTGCAAGTAGATTCGTCAGTTTCAGTGGTGGTGACTTGTTGCTCAATCGTCAGGGAGATGTCACGATTGGCATTGCTGCCGACGATTGCAAGGGAGTACTTCGGGCTGCCCGTAGTCTTGCTCTTGATCTTGGCAAGGTGACAGGTCATGACGGAAACGTGATAGAAGGGGCGCCAGAGAGTGCTGATGCCACTATTGTTGTGGGCACGTTGGGACATTCTTCGCTCATCGATGCTTTAGTGGCTAAGCGGCAGATTGATGCCGGACAACTGAGAGGCAAACACGAGAAGTTCCTCATCACGGTGGTTGGCCAGCAACTTGTAATTGCCGGTAGCGACCGTAGAGGTACCATCTATGGCATTTACGAACTCTCGCGTCAGATAGGCGTCTCGCCTTGGTACTACTGGGCAGATGTTCCAGTGGAGCATCATGACAACATCTATATTCAGAAAGGAACCTACACCGACGGCGAACCCGCAATTGAATATCGTGGTTTGTTCCTTAACGATGAGGCCCCCTGCCTGACGTCGTGGGTACAGAATACCTTCCACACCAACTATGGAGGCCACGAATTCTATGAGAAAGTGTTTGAACTCCTCCTGCGCCTGCGTGGCAATATGCTTTGGCCCGCCATGTGGAGTTGGGCTTTCTATGCCGATGACCCCGAGAACAGTCGTCTTGCCGACGAGATGGGAATTGTCATTGGTACGAGTCATCATGAGCCAATGGCCCGCAACCATCAGGAATGGGCGCGTTCGAGGAGTAGTCGTGGAGCCTGGAACTATCGTACGAATCAACAGGAACTGGACCGCTTCTTCCGTGAGGGCATTGAGCGCATGCGCGGCACCGAGGACATTGTGACCATCGGTATGCGTGGCGATGGTGATGAGGCCATGAGTGAAGAGGCCGACACCCGCCTGCTTGAGCGCATTGTGAAGAATCAGCGCCGCATCATCAGCGATGTGACTGGGAAGCCTGCCAAGAAAACACCACAGGTGTGGGCATTATATAAAGAGGTGCTTGACTATTATGATAAAGGTATGCGCGTACCCGATGATGTGATGATGTTGCTCTGCGACGACAACTGGGGCAATCTGCGCCGCGTACCTACGGCCAAAGAGCGCCAGCACAAAGGCGGATGGGGTCTCTATTATCATGTTGACTATGTGGGAGCGCCCCGCAATAGCAAGTGGCTCAATGTCACTCCATCGCAGAATATGTGGGAACAACTCACCCTGGCCTACGACTACGGAATCAGTCGCATGTGGATTCTGAACGTAGGCGACCTGAAGCCAATGGAATATCCCATTCAGTTGTTTATGGATATGGCGTGGAATCCGAAGGCTATCACCACTGATGTCGTAGCCTCACACACTGAACCCTTCTGCAATGCTACGTTTGGTCCTGAGGAAGGTCCTGAAGTTGCCCGACTGCTGAATCTCTGCTGTAAATACAATGGTCGTGTGACCGCCGAGATGCTCAATGCCCAGACCTACGACCTCGCTTCGGGCGAGTGGGAGAGGGTAGTGGCTGACTATGTTCAGTTGGAGGCAGAGGCGCTTCGTCAGTACATTCGTCTGCAGCCCCAGCAACTCGACACCTATCGCCAGTTGGTGCTCTTCCCCATTCAGGCTATGGGTAATGTTTATTCGATGTATTACGCACAGGCCATGAATCTGCAACTTGCCAGTGAGGGTAATCCCGACTGTAACCAATGGGCCGACCGCGTGGCTGAATGTTTCAAACGCGATTCGCTGCTTTGCTCGGAATACAACAATGATATTGCCAACGGCAAATGGCGCGGCATGATGACTCAGAAGCACATTGGCTACAAGTCCTGGAACGACGACTTTGGTCCGACGGACGTGATGCCCGCAGTGAAGCGGATTGGAGGTTCAAAGGCCAATGGGGAAAATTCTCAAAATACAACCGCTTCGAAGTATTCAGAGAGAATGCAGGGTGGACACTTCTTCACCGAAAAGGATGGAATTGTGGCAATGGAAGCAGAGCATTTCTTTGCGAAGCGCGATTCAGCCGACCTTTGCTGGACCCTTATTCCCGATATGGGCAGAACATTGAGCGCCGTTTCGGTGCAACCCTACATTAAAAGCATCCTGTCGCAGGGAGGACCGAGCCTCACTTATCGTTTCCAGTCGGAAAACGCCGTCAGGAAAGTTGTGGTAGTCGTGAAATCTACCCTCGATTTCCTCAACAAGGGCGGTCTCTGTTTCCGTGTGCGCATCGATGGTGGCGAGCCGTTTGTGGCTAATTTCAACAAGAATCTGAACGAACAGCCAGAAAATATCTATAGCATCTATTATCCAACTGTTGCGAGCCGCGTGGTGGCAGTCGATATTGCCCTTCAGGCCCCAGCAGGTACTCATGAACTGACGCTGGAACCTCTCGATCCAGCCATTGTCTTCGAGAAAGTCGTCGTCGACTGCGGAGGTGGCGTGAAAGGCTATCTCTTTGGCAAGGAGTCGCCCCGACAGGTGCAGATCAAGGAATAAAACTAAGAAAAGAGAAAAATGGACTACAAGAATTATAGCCATTGGCAACGCTTTGCTGCAATTGGCAAAAGCCTGCTGATTATCGCTCTGCTGGGCTTTTCCGTGCAGACGCGCGCCGCCTATGGTCGTCTCTATACTGCCGACAAACTGTCGAGCAGCATGATTGACTACGTCATTCAGGACCACTACGGATTCATCTGGGTTGGAACACAATACGGACTGAACCGTTTTGACGGTTATCGGTTTACTCATTTCTTCAATGAGAAGAACGATTCGACGACCATTGCTGACAATGAAGTCTCGTGCATACTTGTCGACCGGAAGCATCAACTCTGGGTGGGAACGGCGAAAGGCCTTTGCCGTTTCGACTACGACCGTAATTGCTTTGTCCGCTATACTTTCCCTGAAAATCTCCGACCGCGAGTTGAATGTTTGTTGGAAGACGTAGATGGAAACCTTCTGGTCGGTACTTCCGGCTATGGTCTCTATGCCATTCGTGCCGAACAGGACCAACTTACTCAGGAGGCTGCATTCTCGCAGTTGGGCGGCAACGATTTCTTCACTCATCTCTTCGAAGACGCCCAGCACAATCTCTGGCGAGGCTATCAGACTTCAACCATCAGTCGCATCCGCGTCAGTTCGCTGCATCCTACGGCCAACAAGGATTATCAGTCGCCCTATGGTCCTGTAGTCAGTTTTCTTCCTTCTGATAAGACAGGTTTCCTTGCCGTCTGTATGTACGGTATTCTCCGCTACGACTATGCTCAGGGAACCCTGACCGATGCGGGCTTTGACATGCATGCACTCGACAGCAAAGTGTCGATTCGAGGCGCGCTCATCGACCACAAGGGCAATATCTTCCTTGGTACTTCCGGTCGTGGTTTGCTCATGATTCCGAAAGGCAGCAAGACCCTGCAGCAAGTGGCTTCCGACAATACGAGATACGACCTTTCGACGGCAAATATCAACCATATCTTCGAGGATAAGGACCACAACCTATGGGTAAGTTGCTATAAGAAGGGACTTTTTGAGTTCAATCAGGGCAAGGAAGCCTTCAACACCTGGAAGTTTGCAGCCCAGAACTATGTTCTTGGAAGTAGTGTGTCGAGCGTTGCTGAGGATACTGATGGCAACATCTGGTGTACAGTTCAGAAAAGCGGCATCTATCGTTTCGACCGCAACGGAAAGATTTCTCCTGCTGTGGCTTCACCTGCTGGAGCCAACTGCATCTATCGCGACCATCAGGGCAATTTCTGGGTAGGTAGTGAGAATACGCTTTTTGCCTATAATCCCGTCACGGGTGCCAGTAGCCCACGACTTACTGTCGACGGCTGGGGCATCAACTGTATGGCGGATGATGGTGAGGAAAACCTCTATATTTGCAACTACGGCAAGGGACTTTGTGTCTATAACACTGCCACAGGTCAGTCTCACACGCTGAGTATGTATGAAACCGATCCTCACAAGGGCGGACTCTGCAACGACTGGGTGAAGGCGCTCCTGATGGACAGTCGCGGTCTGCTCTGGATTGCTACTGCCAATGGTGTTTGCGTAATGAATCCTGCCGACCAGAGTTTCCGTATCTTTGGCTGGGATATTCAACTCAGCGGAATCCATTGTTTCTCGCTCTGCGAATCCAGCGAGGGCACAATTCTTATCGGTACGAGCAACGGTCTCTATCAGTACGACCGCAAGGCGAATAAGGTGGAGTTGTTCCCTGACTCGAAGGAGATTGAGAACAAACCGATTTATACGGTCACACGCTCGCGCGACGGCGATTTGTGGATGAGCACCGCCAATGGCATCTGGCAGTATGAGGCGAAGACTCGCCGTTTCATCAGCCACATCAATGGCAACGGTCTCGAAACACGCGAATACACGGTCGGCGCAGTGGTCTATTCTGCTGACGACCGCATCAGTTACGGAAGCAACGAGGGCATCACTTCCTTCTATCCCAACGATGTGAAGGGAAGTCCTGATGACCTTAGCGGCAAAATACATCTGACGAATTTCATCGTCGAAGGAAAGTCGGTATCCTGCATCAATGACCACTTCAAGGTGCCATACAACCAGAACTCCTTCACACTGGAATTCTCGATGCTCAATTTCCGCAATGCCGACAACATCACGTTTGAGTATCGCCTGAACAACAGCAACTGGACTCCGCTCATGGAAGGCACCAACAGCATTTCGTTCAACCGCATGGAACCTGGTACCTACACGATTGAGGTGCGTGCAATGACCAATGGAATCTATTCGGAGGACACCTGTACGGTTACGGTCGTGGTTCGTGCTCCCTGGTACGCTTCCACTTGGGCCTATCTCGTCTATGCGCTATTGGCACTTGCCGCCGCTGCCTTCGTGTTCCGCTATCTGGAGCGTCGTCATCGTGCCGACCTCGATGAGCAGAAGATGCAGTTCCTCATCAATGCGACCCACGACATTCGTTCGCCGCTAACCCTCATCATGGGTCCGCTTAATAAGTTGAAGGAGCGCATCACCGACCCCGAGAGCGCCAACGACATTCAGACGATTGACCGCAATGCACAGCGCCTGTTACTCTTGGTCAACCAGATTCTCGATGAACGCAAGATTGACAAGAACCAGATGCATCTGCATTGCCGCGAAACCAATCTCCCGAAGTTCATCTCGGGCATCTGCTCGCTCTATCAGTACAATGCCCGTCAGCGAAACATCAATTTCACCTTCCAGCAACTTGATGCCGAAGGTGCTGCGACTACCGACGAACTTAAGGTCTGGATTGACCGCATTCAGTTCGACAAGGTCATCTCCAACCTCCTCTCCAATGCCTTCAAATATACCTTCGATAGTGGTGAGGTGAGCGTTATTGTGAGTCAGGAAGATCAGGAGGCTGTCGTCAAGATTGAAGACTCCGGTATTGGCTTCAAGGAAGAGAATACCGACCGTCTTTTCGAACGGTTCTATCAGGGCAAGAATTCCAGCGACCTACACATTGAGGGAACGGGCATTGGGCTCAACCTGAGTCGCGCCATTGTGCAGATGCATGGTGGTCAGGTGAAGGCAAGCAACCGTCCGGATGGTAAGAGAGGCGCTCTGCTTGAGGTGCGTCTGCCATTGGGCAACGACCATCTGAAGCCTGAGGAAATCGAAGACGGAGCAGCCGAAAAGCAGCCTATTTTCTCGGTTCAGCGCAAGCAGGCGGCAAAGAACTTCCGTGTTCTCGTGGTCGACGACGATCTGGAAGTGGCTCAATACATCAAGAACGAGTTGGGTTCGTGGTATAAGTTCGACATCGCGCCCAATGGTCGCGAGGCTATGAAGATGTTGCTGGCTCCGTTCACGATGCTTCGCCCCGATCAGTCGGATGCTGCAGGAGCCGATGCTACTGCCAATGCTGAGGCTCAGGAGACGCCTCCCGTCTACGATCTTGTCATCAGCGACGTGATGATGCCTGAGATGGACGGAATCACGATGCTCAAGCAGTTGAAGTCGAACTCCAACATCAGCCACATTCCCGTCATTCTACTCACGTCGAAGGCTGAGGTCAGCGACCGACTCGAAGGCTTGAAGAAAGGCGCCGATGCATTCTTGGCAAAGCCGTTCAACATGCAGGAACTCCACATTCTCATCGACAACCTCATTGACAATCATCGTCGTCTGCGTGGTAAGTTCACGGGTGCGCAGCGTCAGGAAGACAAGGTGAAAAAGGTAATGGTGAAGGGCAACGACGATGTGCTGATGGAACGAATCATGAAGACCATCAACCAAAACCTCGCCGATCCCGACTTCAATGTGGAGAAACTCGCCACTTCTGTGGGAATCAGCCGCGCCCAACTCCATCGAAAGATGAAGGAGATTACTGGAATTTCAACCGGTGAGTTCATTCGCAACCTGCGAATTGAACAGGCAGCCCGCCTGATAGCCGAGGGAAAGATTAATATCACGCAAGTGTCCTATTCAGTTGGTTTCAACAACCAGACCCACTTCTCTACCGTCTTCAGACGCCATTTCGGTGTAAGCCCCTCTGAGTATGCCGACCGAGCGAAGAAGAAATAGACGACCCATTTCATAACCATTGAAACAGCGCTCAGGCGCACAGTTGAATCACATGAACTATACAAAACGATTTAACCACATTTCCCATCTCCCCAAGAGGCTGGACTTCCTCTCTTTCAGAGGAGGTCTCGTCTGGTTGTTCATCATCTGTAGCCTTCCGGTCTTCGCAACCGATGGCCACGGGCTCTGGCTTCCAAATAAGGTAGTCAACCAGACGAAGGTCTCAGCACCGCGCAAGTCATCGCCGACCTTGCGCCTTGCCGTCGACGAATTGAAGAAATATGCAACAATTCCATCGGTGACGCTCCAACGCGAGACTTCGCTAAAATCCCAGTTGGGTGCAGATGGATTCATCATCACGCCACAGACAGATGCTGTCGTCATCAAGGCCGCATCAGATGTGGCGCTGCTCTATGGCGTCTACGAACTCCTGCGTCGTCAGCAACTCGGTGAATCGACTCAGAACGCTGCTGCGCCGATAGTTTCAGTTCCTACCTTCCCACTCCGCATGCTCAACCACTGGGACAATCTCGACGGAACCATCGAGCGCGGCTATGCGGGCGAGAGCATTTTCTGGAACGACCAACTCCATATCGACACGCTTCTCATTCAGCAATACGCTCGTGCAAACGCCTCTATCGGCATCAATGCGACGGTGCTCAACAATGTGAACGCGTCGCCCCGAATACTCACGAAAGAGTATTTGCAACTCGTGCGCACCATTGCCAACTTGCTCCGGCCTTATGGCATTCGGGTTTATCTGAGCATCAATTTTGCTTCACCGATGGCTTTGGGCGAGACCACAACCGCCGACCCGCTCGACAAGAATGTTGCGCGTTGGTGGAAGAAGAAGGCTCGTGAGATTTATCGGCTCATTCCCGACTTCGGTGGTTTCTTGGTCAAGGCCAACAGCGAGGGCCAGCCTGGTCCCGGCGACTATAAGCGCTCTCATGCAGAAGGCGCAAACATGCTGGCCGATGCGCTCAATCCTCATAGCGGAATCGTAGTCTGGCGCTGCTTCGTCTATGGAGCCAATCACAAAGGCGAGGACCGCGTGAAGCAGGCAGTCAGTGAGTTCAAACCCCTCGATGGACAATTCCGCGACAACGTTATTCTTCAGACAAAGAACGGACCGCTCGACTTCCAGCCACGCGAGCCCTATAGCCCCGTGTTCGACCAGATCACAAAGACGCCGAATATGGCTGAACTGCAAATCACGCAGGAGTATCTCGGTCAGTCGCGCCATCTTGTCTTTCTCGCGCCGCTTTGGGAGGAGTTCTTCACCTTCGTCGAACCCAATAAGTTGCAGGGTGTGGCGGGAGTTGCTAATATCGGCCTCGACGCCAACTGGTGCGGACATCATTTCTCTCAGGCCAATTGGTACGCGTTCGGCCGTCTTGCCTGGAATCCTCGACTGAAGTCGGGAGCGATTGCCAAAGAATGGCTGCAATTGACTTTCCCAGGTGTCGACCGTGAGTTCATTTCGTCGATGAGCGACGTGATGCTTAGCAGTCGTGAGGCATGTGTTGACTACATGATGCCGCTCGGTTTGCATCATATCTTCAAGTTCGATCATCACTATGGTCCCGAGCCCGATGGTTTCAAGGCTGAGTATCCGCTGGAATGGTGCCCAGTGTATTATCATCAGGCTGACAGTCTGGGCGTTGGTTTCGACCGCAGTAGTCGTGGGACAAATGCAGTAGGCCAGTATCGGGAGCCGTATGCGTCTATTTATGATGACCCCAGCACGTGTCCTGAGAATCTTCTGCTGTGGTTCCATCATCTTCCTTGGGATTACACAATGAAGAGCGGACAGACCCTTTGGCAGGAACTCGTCAATCACTACAATCACGGTGTGAGTCAGGTGGAAGGCTATGTGAAAGTTTGGCAACAGATGAAGCCTTATCTGCTTAAAGCCGATGGCGACTTACAACGCTGGAATGAAGTTGACGAACGCATGACTCACCAACTCGAGAATGCACGCGAATGGCGCGACGTCTGTCTCGGCTATTTTGGGAAGTTCGCCACAAACAAGGTAACTATCCAAAGTAACAGAGTAACAAGGTAACAAAGTAACTTTCCAAAGTAACAGGGTAACAAAGTTTGAGCGTTCCCCGTCAATCGGGGAAGCGGCCTAAGCCGAAGGGGCTTCTGCAAAGTAACAGAGTAACAAGGTAACAAAGTAACTTTTCGAATAGTAAAATAACAAAATTACATTACTTCTGAATAGAAAATAGAATAATTTCGAATAAGACCTACCGACCTACCATGACCCATTGCAAACGCCCTGCTGGAAAGGGTTTGAGGCATGGTAGGTCTTCTTTGTACACCTACCATACACCTACCATATTCAAAAGTAAAAAAGTAAAAAGGGAAAAAAGTAAAGGAGAAGAGTATAAAAATCCAATGAGATGGAAATCAAGGAGTTAGAAATTTTCCTATCATTATTTTTCCCAACCTATAAACCCTTTACAAGTCGTTTCCGCCTCTTGCCCGATGGTAGGTCTATGGTAGGTCTATGGTAGGTCTTGTTGCAACACCTACCATCGTCTCAGCCCTTTATTCATCGGTATTTGCGTGGGGTTATGGTAGGAGGGTAGGTCTATTTCATTTTTTTATTTTTCAGGGAAAATCTCTATGTTATTTCCCACTAAACTTCTATCTTGTACAAAGCAATCTTCTGTACATTATAGAAGATGCCTTTAGACCTTACAGAGCATGTCTTTGTACCTATATAGAGGACGTCTTTCTATGGTACAGAGGATGCCTTTCTAGGGTCGAAAGCATATCTTTGTATTATCGAAAGGATTGCTTTGTTTGTTCAAAAGGAATGCTCCGTATATTCAGGAGAAGTGCTCAATGCTTAGGGATGTTCAGTTTGTTTGTCGGCGAAAAATATAATTGGCGTTTTTAATGCATTTTCTTTCCGATTCCTTCATTTTGCGATGCATTTTCCAAAAACAAATGATATAGATTTATTTCAATTTCATTTCTTTTTGTTTAATATCGGGGTCGGCTAAAATCTTGACACAAAAGGAAAGATTGTTGATACAATTTATAATTATGTATTAAAGAATAAAATCTAAATTTGCAACGGAAACGAACGAAACGAGAACTGCTGAGACGTTGGTGTCTCGAGTGCAGTCATTCGTACCTAAATTTATTATAAGAACTAATTACATTAACTATTTAATTAAAACATTTGCTATGCATTTAAAACTAAGAAAATCAGTATTTGTTGTGGGGCTATGCTCGTTTGCAGCGTGCATGTTGTTCCCGCAGACTGCAGTCGCTGGTGTAGAATCGGTGGCTGAAGTGCAGCAGACAAAGAAAGTGACAGGTCGCGTGAGCGATTCCATGGGCGCTTTGATAGGTGCAACCGTGCTGGAGAAAGGAACGACGAACGGTGTGATTACCGATCTCAACGGAAACTTCAGCATCTCGGTTCCCCAGGGCGCAACATTGGTGATTTCGTACGTCGGCTACGTGTCACAGGAGATTAAGGTAGGCGCACAGTCGGATCTGAATGTGGAACTCAGTCCTGAGGGCCGCAATCTGAACGAGGTGGTCGTCATCGGTTATGGTACACAGCGCCGCGAGGCTGTGACCGGATCTGTTGCCAATGTGGGCGGTGAGAAACTGAACCAGATTGCCGCAACGAATGCCGCTCAGGCTCTGCAGGGACGTGTGGCTGGTGTGCTGATGACACAGACCAGTTCGCAGCCAGGTGCTGAGATGCAGATTCGTATTCGCGGTCAGCGCTCGCTCTCGGCCAGCAACGACCCGCTGATTGTGCTCGACGGTATTCCCTTCATGGGCCAACTTTCTGATATCAATCCCACCGACATCAAGTCGATGGACATCCTGAAAGACGCTTCCGCAACCGCTATCTACGGTTCTCGTGGTGCCAATGGTGTGATCATCATCACAACCGTGAAGGGCAGCATGGGTGCTCCCGCCAAGGTGAGTTACAACGGCTACGTGAGTTTCAAGACTCTCTTCCATAAGTATCCGATGATGGACGGTCCCGCATTTGCCAAACTGCGTAAGGAAGCCGGACTCTACGATAATTCACTGGAGGAGAACGACGCTACCAATTTCGACTGGCAGGATGAGTTCTACCAGACGGGCGTCAGCCACAATCACGATGTTTCGGTAGCTGGTGGAACCAATGGTGGAAGTTATAGTTTCGGCGCCGGTTACTACCACGATGAGGCAGTTGTTCCCACACAGGGCTACGACCGCATCTCTGTTCGCGGTAACTTCGACCAGATGGTGGGCGAGTGGTTCCGCTTCGGTCTGACAACCAACAATAGTTACCGCATAACCAAGGGTAGCAACGTAGGTATTTATAATGTATTGTCGATGAGCCCGCTGGCTACACCGTACAACGAGGACGGAACGCTGAAGCGCACTGTTCACATGCCCGAGGACGAGACCTGGGTACTGACGAAGAGCGTCGTTGAGGAGAACAAAGACCGCTGGCTGAGCGAGAACAAGGGTGTTGGAACCTACAACACATTGTTCGGCGAGGTGAAGTGCCCGTGGATTGACGGACTGAGTTATCGCATCAACGTGGGTCTGAACTATCGTTCTACAAAGAACGGCTCGTTCTCTGGCGTAGGTATCAACAATACCAATCCCGACTATCGCAACTCAGGTTCCTACTACGAGAACAGCACCCGTAACTGGGCTGTTGAGAACCTGATTACCTACGATCGCACATTTGCCGAGAAGCACAATCTGAATGTTGTCGGAATGTATTCTGCTGAGCAGACAACCTTCGAGCAGACTGGTGCTTCGGTGACGGAGATTCCTGCCGAATACTTCCAGTACTTCAATCTCTCGTCGGCTCTTGGCGAGAAGAACCTCAACAACTACAACTACTGGCAGAGTGGACTGATGTCGTGGATGGGACGTGTGATGTACTCCTACGACAACAAGTATATGCTCTCAGTTGCCCTGCGTTCGGATGCTTCGTCGCGTCTGTCGAAGGGTCATCAGTGGCACACCTATCCTGCCGTCAGTGCTGGTTGGAACATTGCACGCGAGGAGTTCATGCAGAAGTACGACTGGATTGACAATCTGAAACTTCGCGTCGGTTACGGTGAAACCTCTAACCAGAGCATCAACCCCTATTCGACGCTCGGTGGACTTGGAACACGCGACTATAACTTCGGTTCAACCTATCTCACAGGTTACTACGTGAACGCACTGCCCAACACCGAACTGGGCTGGGAGTACTCGAAGACTTGGAACTTCGGTCTCGACTTCTCACTGTTCCGCGGTCGTCTTTCGGGTTCATTTGAATACTACATTCAGAAGACCAACGACATTCTGCTCGACGTGAGTCTGCCTTCGACAGCAGGTGTAAACAGTTTCACCGGCAACATCGGTAAGACCCAGAACAAGGGATTTGAGTTCACATTGAACGGAATCATCATCGACAATAAGAACGGCTGGAACTGGGAGGCTGGAATCAACCTCTATGCCAACCGCAACAAACTGGTTGAACTGGCTTCAGGTCAGGAAGAGGACGTCGCCAACCGCTGGTTCGTCGGACATCCGATTGACGTCATCTACGACTATAAGAAGACAGGTCTGTGGCAGAAGGACGATCCCTATCTCGACATTCTCGAGCCAGGTGGCAACGTAGGTATGATCAAGGTGGAATATACCGGCGACTACAATGCCGACGGAACACCAGCACGCGCCATCAACGAGGACGACCGTCAGGTGATGAGTATGGAGCCCGACCTCATCGGAGGTTTCAACACGACAGTCGGTTACAAGAACTTCGACCTGACTGTAATCGGAGCCTTCCAGATTGGTGGTAAACTGATTTCGGCCATCCATTCTTCCTATGGCTATCTGAATATGCTTTCGGGTCGCCGCAACAACCTCGATGTGGACTATTGGACAGAAACCAACACAGATGCAAAATATCCGAAACCCGGAGGAATCTCTTCGAACAACAACCCGAAGTACGGCTCTACTCTTGGCTATTTCGACGCCAGTTACCTGAAGATTCGTGCCATCACGCTCGGTTACAATTTCGACCGTCTGGGCGCAATCAAGAATCTGGGTATCAGCCGCCTGCGCCTCTATGCAACCGTTCAGAACCCGTTCGTGCTGTTCTCGCCGTTCAACAACGAGTGCGGACTTGATCCCGAAACCAACTCTTGGGCAACGCAGAACACTGCTGTGAACGTGGACGGATACACTGGTAAGCACAGAATGCCTATCGTAGGTTATAACACGCCTGCCACACGCAACTTCCTCTTCGGTATCAATGTAACATTCTAAAGTAGTTAAGAGTTGAGAGTGGAGAGTTGATAGTTAAGGATTGAGAGTTGATTTTATGAATCTCTTTTCTGCTTGAGGACTTGGAACTCGAAGCCTGAAACTAACAACTTGAAACTCAAGACTCAAACTCAGAACTCGATTATCGAAACAAGAAATCCGAATCTCGTAACTATAATATAAATATGAATATGAAAAGTTTAAAATATATCCTTGCTGTGGGTTTGGTAAGTTGTGGTATGGTCACCGTACTTAACTCCTGCTCCGACGTACTCGACGAGCAGCCTCGCAGCCAGTTCGACCCGACTTTCTTCACTACGGAGACGGGTATTGAAGGCGGTCTGACCGCTTTGTATGCCCACCTGCGCTATATCTATGGCAACGGCTACTATCTGAATATCTGTGAGACGGGTACCGATGAGTACACCTACGCACAGTCTGCCGACGGCAACTTCAAGGATGCCGACCTCTCGGGTGCAGGCAAACTCGACGCTTCCACAAGCCGCTCCGACGTGCTCTGGGGACAGGCTTTCTCGAATATCAACACCGCCAGTGGTGTCATTGAGAATGGTGAGGCTGCAGGCATCAACAGTTCGCTGCTGGCTGAGGCCTATTTCTTCCGCGCCTTCGACTATTTCCTGCTGGTTCAGACCTTCGGTGGTGTTCCCCTGGATTTGGGTGCCGGAGAGATGAAGTTCAACACTTCACCTGTACGTGTCTCAACTCGTAACACCGTTGCTGAGGTCTATACAAAGGCCATCTTCCCCGACTTGGAGAAAGCAGTGGCCGATCTGCCCGAGAACCCGCGTCTGACGGGTACGGCAACAAAGAATCTGGCTCGCCTGTTCCTGGCAAAGGCCTATCTGACCTATGCCTGGTGGCTGGAGAATCCGAATAACATCCCGACTTATCCTGAGTGTCAGCGCAATTCGGGCGAAGCATCTTCCTACTATCAGAAGGCTTACGACACTGCTATGCAGGCCATCAACAATCCTGGCCCGTACAAACTGCAGAACACCTTCTACGACGTGAACCTTGCACAAAACGACCGCAACTCCGAGATCATGCTCTATGCTGATCACGACGAGAACGAGAAATACGGTAACGGTGGCACAGGTTACGGTTGGGGAAGCGGTGGTTCGCCAGAGAACTTCGCTTACTGGATGACCTCTTGGAACTATGGTAATCTGGTGGCTGTAGGCTCAACGGGTGGCAACATCAATCCCATCTCGCGTGAGGCCGTTCAGGCACTGGGTCGCCCCTGGACTCGTATGGCTGCTATTGCCGACAACTTCATGGAAGGTGGTGCCTGGGAAGATGCCGTGAAGGCTATCGACTCTCGCTACGACGCAACATTCACACTGCGCTATCACACCAACTTCGACAAGGCCGGCAAGCCCGACACTTATGTGGAAGGTGCAAATGGAATGCACGTTGGTCCGGGTGAGATCTTCTTCAGTTTCGTCGACGAGAAGACCGCGAAGGATATCGACTGGTCGGCCAATGGCGGCGGCGTGGGCGCTGGCTCACTCCCCGGACGTTCTGACTTCGTAGTAAGTGTGAGCAACATCAGCCGCTATAAGTATCCTATCAACTGGAAGATTGGTATGTACCGTACTGACAACGGTTCTGGACTCGGTTCGCCCAATGGAGGTAGCCCCCGTCCGTTCAATATCGCCAAGTTCTCCGAGTTGTATCTCATCGGTGCTGAAGCTGCCGTGAAACTGGGCAAGAACGCTGATGCACGCAAACTGGTGAATGTACTTCGCGAGCGTGCCGGCAAGATGACCTTCTCACAGAACGACAATGTGGAAGTGAGCATCGACCACAGTGCTGAGATGCTGGCAGCAACGCCTCAGACCATCACCATCGACTATATCCTCGACGAGCGCCAGCGTGAGTTCTGGGGTGAGGGTTATCGTTGGTTCGACCTCGTGCGCACACAGACTTGGGCTCAGAAGGCAAGCACCTATCACATTGCCGGATCGGGTGCTGCTGATCGTGAGTTGAGTGAATTCAAGCGCACCATTACGCCTGAACTCTATCTGCGTCCAATCCCACAAGGCCAACTCGATGGTCTGGAGATGACTGACGACGAGAAGCAGGCCTATCAGAACCCCGCCTATAGATAATTGTTTAGGTTAGATGATAATTATATTAGTTAGGTTAGTCTTTTTTTAGAATTCCTCGATTTTGATTATTGGATCATTTCTTGGTACTAGTGGAGACGGACGGCCAGTGATTGGTCGTCCGTCTTCTATGTTGTAAATGTGTGGGCGAGAAGATTTCTGAGACTTTTTCTTAGAAAAAACTGACAGAATCGCATTGTCCTTTCGTCAGAAATGTCTATATTTGCATTTACAAATAATAGAAGTATGAAAAGAATAGCCTTTATATCGTTGTTGCTTATTTGCACGATGATGACTGAAGCGGCTGATGGGCTTCGGCAGAATCGTGATGGGCTGTTGGAACTCAATGCTACGGCATCGGCTATGGGCATTGACGGCAAGTCGAAGGGCGCCAGTCTGGATTCGCTCTACATTCTCGGAGGCGAACTCAGCAACTCGGCCGCAACGAGCATCGAGGATATTGACGAGGTGATTCCCCGTATGGCTGCTCTCGGGCTGAACACCCTGCTCGTGCCCGCCTATTGGGAATTCATTGAACCCGAGGAGGGACAATTTGACTTTACGCTCATCGACCGCGTGTTGCAGCGAGCCCGCGAGAACCAACTGAAGATAGTGTTCCTTTGGTTTGGCGCTTGGAAGAATTCAATGTCGTGCTATGCGCCAGTGTGGTTCAAGCGCGACACGAAACGCTTTCCGCGAGTCGAGACACGCATGGGGAAACCTCTGGAGATTGCCAGTTGTTTCTCTGATAACGTCCTGCAGGCTGACCTGCGGGCATTCTCGAAGTTTATGCAGCATCTGGCCGATAAGGACAAAGGCATAGGAACGGTGGTGATGATGCAGATTGAGAACGAAATCGGAATGCTGGAAGATGCGCGTGACTATTCGCCGCTGGCTCAGAAGGTCTATGAGAAGGAGCAATGGGCAAAGCGATATGGAACCGACGTCTATGCCGATGAGAAATTCATGGCGCTGCACTATGCCCAGTACGTTGAACACTTGGCTAAGGCCGCACGTAGCATCTATCCGATGCCGCTCTACGTGAATGCTGCGATGAACAGTCGTGGACGAAAGCCGGGCGAGTATCCTTCGGCGGGTCCGTTGGCTCATCTCATGGAGTTCTGGCATCAGGGAGCACCATCTATTGACCTGTTGGCTCCCGACATCTACGATACTGGCTACAAGTCGTGGGCTTCGCAATATGCCACAGCCGACAACCGCCTGTTTGTGCCTGAGAGCCGCTGCTGTGTGAACAGCGGGGTGAGGGCACTCTACACGATGGGCGAACATCAGGCATTGGGCTTCTCGCCGTTTGCCATCGATCAGGCTCCGGAGACAGATACCTGGCACGTGACGCAGGCCTATACGCTGCTGAATCAACTAAAGCCTTATCTTCGTTCCACGAAGCCGTATAAAACTTGGGGCTTGCTCTTCGATCAGGAAGACAAGGAGCGCGTGATAGAAGACGGCGACCGAGTGCTCACTTGTCGCCACGCGTTCACGCTGCCCTGGGACCCTCGAGCGACAGACGGTTCCACTTGGCCCGAGGTCGGTGGAGTCGTCATCAAACTTTCTGCCGATGAATATCTTTTGGCGGGCAACGGAATTGTCGTGGAATTTGCCACGAAGAATGAACAGCAATATCAGCAGCGCAAGGCACTTGGCGAAGACGGATTCGTGCAGGCAGGGCAGTCGGGTAGTCAGAATGGAGACTCGAAAGAGGCGAAGTCCAGCGCTCAGCGTTTCAGCGGCAAGCGACTTGGCATTGCTTCCATCGATCAGATTTCTATCGGAGCCGATGGAGCTTTCCACTTCATTCGTCGCGACAATGGCGACCAGAGCCATCAGGGACGTCATGCTCGCATCAGTGTGGGAGAATACAAGATTCTGCACGTGAAACTTTATCAATACTGACACGTTGCGGATGTCAGACAAGAGTCCCGCGATGGGACGAAAAAGAAATGATACAAAAATCAATGGGCAAAGAAAAATAGAAACTATTGCAAATGGCAACACGATATGTATCCTTCACTCCCGAACTTCTGAAATACAATCCTAATGTGCTAATGTCTGAACTCCTTCACTTCTGAACTTCTGTACTCCTAAAAGAAATTCTGAAATCCAATCCTGATAGTCTAATGTCTGAACTCCCGAACTTCTGAACTTCTGAACTCCTAAAACAAAACTCCAGAAACAAAAACTCCTCCGCCCTTCATGTGAGGAAGGAGCGGAGGCGAGGGAGTGGAATTTTTTAGTTCTAAGATTTCTTTGTAATGGTAAGGTGTCTTATATTTTCGTTGTTATTTCTTCGTGCTTTCGCCTTGACAATTTCGTTTGTGAGTTCGTCCAACGATTCGTTCGTGCTTTTGCTTGACGATTCATTTCTGATTTCTTCTGATTCCTTACTCGTTCTTCACCGTCTGGATGGTGTCGTCGTCGTTGTAGAAGAGGCGCTGTACCTTCATCGAGCGGAGCCAGGTGACTCCATCAGAAGGCACGCAGTCGTGGAAGAACAGATACCACTGACCGCGATAGCAGACAATGCTGTGGTGGGTGGTCCAGCCAACAACGGGTTCGAGAATCACACCTTTGTAGGTGAACGGTCCATAGGGCGAGTCGCTCATTGCGTAGCAGAGCAGATGGCTATCGCCGGTGGAGTAGGAGAAATAGTAGTGTCCGTTGTACTTATGCATCCACGAAGCCTCGAAGAAGCGATGCGGGTCACCAGCACGGAGGGGTTCTCCGTTGTCGTCGACAACGAGCAGGGGGCGAGGAGTCTCGGCAAATCCGAGCACATCGTCGGTCATGCGGACCACGCGTGAGGGCAGTGCGGCAGCGTCCTCAGGCAGATAGAGCATTGTCTTGCCGTCGGCAGCCAGACCAGCCTCTACGGTCGCTGCTCCCTCGGGAACGGCAGGCAGCGGGTTGTATCTCTGCAACTGGCCGCCCCAAAGACCACCGAAGTAGCAATAGATGGCGCCATCGTCGTCGCGGAACACGCTGGGGTCAATCGAGAACGAACCCTCGATGGGCTCCGGCTGAGCCACGAACGGTCCCTCAGGCTTGTCGCTGATGGCTACGCCCAGATGGAACACTCCCTTCGGGTCCTTGGCTGAGAAAATGAGGTAGAACTTGCCGTCCTTCTCAACGACGTCGTTGTCCCACATCTGCTTCTCTGCCCAGGGCACCTGGCTCACGTCCAGAATCACCCCGTGGTCGGTAGGAGCGCCTTGCTCCACATCGTCGAACGAAATCACGTGATAGTCGCGCATCTGGAAGTGTCCGCCATCGTCGTCCTCGCTGGCTCCGCTGTCGAAGTCGTGGCTGGGATAGACATACAGGCGGTCGTTGAACACATTGGCCGATGGGTCAGCCATATAGTCGCTGGGGAAAAGATATCTTGCTTTCATGTTGTCAGTTGTTTTTTTATAGTTCAGTCATTCTACGGCTTTCGATTGATGTGTTGATTTCGTCGACCATCTCGTCGGTCAGTTCATAGCGCGAGATGATGAACATTGCCACTACGAGCAGCAGGGCAGGGATGATGCAGACCAGCCAGCGAATGCCTTCCTGTGCCAGTGGGCTCTGCAGTTCGAGGTCGTTCATGAAGTAGGCGCCAGCGGCATTGCCTACCGACATCATGGCAAAGGCAGTGATGAAGAACAGGGCGATGACGCGCAGCGGGCGGTTGCGGCGGAACTCCGTCCAGAGGTCGCTCACGCGCACGTTCTTTGTTTCTTTCACGTCCATCACCACGCGCTCCTTCGTCTGCGAGAAGCAGAACAGCAGCAGAGCCAGACCCACGAGTGCATAGATGAGCATCGTGTGGAACCAAGCCTGAGAGTCCTTCGGCAGGGTGGTTGCGGCTTCTGCGGCCTGATAGTGAGTCCAGGCGAGCACCCATCCGGGAATGACGCCTCCGAGAGCCATACCTGCCTTGAAGAAGATGCCCGTCAGTGCGTTCACGATGCCCGAGATGCGGCGACCGGTCTTCCATTCGCCGTAGGAAATCACCTCAGGAATCAGCGCCCACATGTAGCCAGTGGCCACGATGACGCCCGTCGACTTGATGAACTGGGCGATGTAGACCAGAATGATGTTCTCCTTCACCGTGCCCATGCGGCTGATGATGTAGAGCATTGCCATACCGATGATGGCCACCGAGAGGAAGATGTAGAACATGTTCTTCTTGCCCACGCGACGCTTGATGGCGGGCACCAGCGGCATGAAGATGAAGGCGGGCAGAGAGCCGAGTCCCATGAACAGTGCCATCTCGATGGGCAGGGTATTGCTGCCGGCAAACAGGGCGACGATGATGGGAACGCCAGCCGACACACACAGACCGCCCACATTGGCCATGAACATACGCACGGACGTGAGAATCGTAATCTCATTGGTGTCGCGCGTTAGCGATGAGTTCAGGGCGCCGTAGGGCACGTTGATCAGCGTGTAGAGCATCGACATACCGACGTAGGTGACGTAGGCATAGAGAATCGACGGGGCGAATCCGTCCCAGAAGCAGAGAATGGCGAGGATGGTGAGCGGAATGCCACCCATCACAAGCCACGAGCGATACTTACCCAGTTTCGGGTTGTGCTTGTCGACGAAGGTTCCCACGAGCGGGTCCCAGAGCACGTCGACAAGTCTCACCACGAGGAACATCGTTCCCGCCAGTGCTGCCGAGCGGGCTGCATCGCCACCGAGCACGTAGACGTCGGTGTAGAAAAACAATAGGTACATGCAGATGGTCTGATAAATCAGATTCTGCGCCAGGTCACCAGCACCGAAGCCGATGCGCTGCACCCAGGATAACTTGTAGAATCCTTTGGCGTTGTCAAATTCTTTCATATTCTCTAGTTGATAAATTTTATTTCTTGTAGCAGTAATGAATGTCCTTGCAAAGGTACAAAAAACCTTTTATATATGATTCGTGAAATGTTGCAATTGCTTTTCAAAATGTTTCAATCGGAAATAAACCAACCAGAAAGGGCTTGTTTTTCGGCGAAAATGATTAAATTTGCAAGTGTAAATAGAGGAAAAAGTATGAAAAGACTAATCGCGTTATCGGTTGCACTTTTGTGCGCATGGGGTGCCTATGCAGGTCTGTGGCTGCCCCAGATGTTTCAGTCGGGAATGGTTCTTCAGCGCAGTCAGCCCATACCTGTGTGGGGAAAGGCTGCTCCTGGGGCTACTGTTGAGGTGAGTTTTCGGAAGAAGCGCTTCACGGCTCAGGCCGATGCTCAGGGTTGCTGGCAGGTGACGCTGCCCAAGCAGAAGGCAGGTGGTCCCTACGACATTGTCATCACTGAGTCGCCTTCAGTCTCGGCGTCTGCTTCCGCGGCCGATGCAGTCTCGAAGGTCACGCTCACCGATGTGCTCATTGGCGACGTGTGGCTCTGCTCAGGCCAGTCAAACATCGATGTGACCATCGAACGCGTCTATCCGCAGTACACCACCGATATCGACAACTATAGCAATAGGCAGATCCGCTTGTTCCGTGTGGCTACCGATACCGACACCCACGGTCCGAAGTCTGACGTGAAGCCGACCACATGGCGCACGCTTGACAAGCAGAACGCATGGACGTTCTCGGCGGTGGGCTATTTCCTCGGTCGCGAGATGTACGAGAAGACGGGTGTTCCGCAGGGCATCATCGTCAACAGTCTCGGTGGTACGCCCATTCAGGCGTGGCTGCCTGCCGACACGCTCCGTCAGCATTTCCCGGAAGCCTATAGCCGAACGGTCTATTTCCAGAACGACCAACTTGTTGCTTCGCTGCAGCAGTCGAATCAGCAGGCCAACAACCGCTGGCAGCACATGATGGACAGCCTTGAGGCGAAAGTCAGTCTCAGTGGGAATGCCGAAGGACTGTCTCCGTTCCTCTTCGCTTCGTCTCAGTTCGACGACAGCCAGTGGCGCTGCTGCAGTCAGTATGGCAACATCACCGCGAAGAATCGCCATTCGGGTTCCTACTGGGCCCGTCAGCATGTTGCCGTCGATGCTGCCCACGCTGGCAAACCTGCCCGTCTGCTGGTGGGAACGCTCTTCGATGCCGACTATACCTTTATGAATGGACGCGAGGTGGGTCGCACCTATTATCAGTATCCACCACGTCGCTACACGGTGCCTGCCGGAGTGCTCCGCGAGGGCGACAATGTACTGGCTGTGCGCTTTGTGACGAAGAATGGCAATCCGCATTTCATTCCCGAGAAACCCTATAAACTCATCTTCGACGACGGAACCGAACTGGCGCTCAGTGAGCAGTGGCTGGTGGGCGAGGGAGTGAGCATGCCGTCGTGTCCGCAGGCTGATGCCAACATCCAGAACCTGCCGTCGGTGCTCTACAATGCGATGCTCCATCCGCTGGCTCCCTATGGACTCACGGGAGTGGTGTGGTATCAGGGAGAGTCGAACACGGGCGAGGGCGACATCTATGAGCAGATGCTCACGCAACTCATTGGTAGTTGGCGACATCTCTGGCATCAGCAGTTGCCGTTTGTCGTTGTTCAACTGGCCAATTTCATGCAGCCCTCAGAACGTCCGCAGGACAGCGGTTGGTCGCATGTGCGCGAGGCTCAGCGTCTGGCTGCCAGGAATGTTCCTCAGACCGAACTTGCTGTCACCATCGACTTGGGTGAGACGGTCGACATTCATCCCCTGAGGAAGTGGGAGGTGGCCCAGCGTGTGGCACGAGGTTTCGACCGTATGCTCTGGCATCCGTCTACATTGGTTTCGCCAGAGGTGCTCTCGGCAAGGGTTGTCTCTGATGGTGCTTCGGGGATTGCCTCGTCGGGGATTGCCCCTGCAAATGCTCAGGGCTGCAGTGTCGTTCTGACCGTCGACCAGCCCTTGAAGAAGGTTGATGCCCCGTTGCGCTATTTCGAGGTGGCTGCCTCCGATGGGCGTTATCAGCAGGCCGAAGCCAGTCTGTCAGCCGATGGTCGGCACATCATTGTCAAGTCGCCCGTTGCCGTCCCTGTTTCGCTGCGCTATGCCTGGAAGGACAATCCGCTGGGTGCTAACGTCTTCTCTCTCGAGGATCTTCCCATGTCGCCTTTCCAGATGGCAGTGACGACTGAATAGGTTTCCTCTCTTTTCTGCGAAGACGACCTATTTTTTCAGCGCCGTCATCCTCTTTTTTCTGCGAAGGTGTCATCTCTTTTCTGCGAAGGCATCTTTCTGCTCTACGTGGGCATTCTCTATACCTTACAAAGGTATCTTCTTTACCCCTATAAAGGCATCCTCTCTACCCTACAAAGACGTCCTTTCTACCATAGAGAGTTATCCTCTGTATACCTATAGAGACATGCTCTCTAGCATCTAAAGGCATCCTCTGTATAGTCTAAAGGCATGCTTTAAAACAAAGTAACAAGGTAACAAAGTAACAAAGTAACGATTGCCGTGGGAGGGCACTCTCAACTCTTCTCAACCTTTCTCAACACCTCTCAACTTTTCTTCACCGCGTAGCCAAGCCTACTTGGCTCGCAAACTGTATCAATAAGTCAAAGATCGCTTGGTTGCCGTTTTCCTTCGGTCTCTGTTTTGGATTTTCATCCTTTGGGGTAACTACTCCACTCGCTTACAGAGGGGAAGAGGGTGGGGGTTGTTTATATGTTGTGGGCTGCGTCCGTTGCTCGTCTCGATGCGCTATCTGGTTGGAGAGTTGCACCATCGCCAGAGGTTGGACAATGCCTCGTGAGTAAATGGAATATGGGCTTTTAGTGGTCCAAGGATTATTTCCTTTTTACACTACAAAGTTACAAAAAAATTTTAAGTTATGCAATAGGTTTAGAGCGGATGAGAGCGGAATAAAGTGTGAATTTGTGTTAATTTCAGCAGGCGAATCGTGGGCGAACTTAAAAACCTAACACCTAACAATCTAACATCTAACATTAAGGTGGTTCTCGATTATGGAGAGCGCCCTTACATCCTATAGGTTATTATATATTATAATATATTATAATATATAATAAAATTATAGTACTTACTATCCTTCATTTCTGAGGCCAAAAATCATTC
>JAILFH010000056.1 GCA_024697645.1 Prevotella sp. | reverse complement strand
AGCCAAATACGTATCTGTAGGTTGGTACCAAGTCTTGTCGATGTTGCACGTGGCTTTCAATGATGCACCTTCCGAAACAGATAACAGTTCGTCGCCACCGACCACCCATATAGCATTGGCCTTCGGATTCTCGTTGTTCGCTTCATCCACATCACCCACCATCAGCAAATTCCACTCGATGATGGGAACTGACGAGATGTCGTCGCCATAGACGACGTAAAGTGGATAGCCCGAATCGCCTTTGTCGAAGCCCTCTAAGGGGATGCGATAGGTCCCGTCGCTTTGCCGGTAGTTGTTGAGAGAGGACAACAACTTTCCATCTCTAACAACGGCAACGACAGTCTTACCTGCTATAGGCGTAATAACGACATACGGATTCGCCGTCTTCGGAATTAACGTCCAGAACCAATAACCAGGAGCTTCGATTCTCAAAGGCGTATTGCTGCCTTCGCAATAGATGGCAACATTACCGCCGTTGCCATTTTCTCCAGTCAGATAGCGGCCGTTGCTCTCGAAAACCACACGCACATCCATGTCGCCACCATCAAGTGGTATCCGATAATAATCTCCCCATTCTGTACCGGGATTACTACATTCCACCAATCCGCCATTGGCATAGACTTTTACCATGGTGGTAAAGCCAGCCGCTACCTCTTCCTCATCGAGGTGATTTACGACATAGAAGTCAAAAACCATGATATCACCGAGTTCATATTTGCCGATTACCTCTTCCGATTCTCCTGGAGCTATTTCATACCCAAAATAATTGTCATCAATGTCGTCGTCGTACCAATCGTAGTTGCCGTCATCGGTATAGAAAACAGACCCAATACCAACGGAGCCATCAACAGACATGCGGACTCTAAACTGCGAGCCCTCGGGGATGACCTTCTTCTGATAGTAGATTTTCAACGCTTGTTCACTTTCGTTATCATCAAAAATGTACTGCGTCGTTGCGACTCCTGTGGTTTCGTTCAACGTAAATGGCAAAGCGATTCTGTCATAATGCTCTATTTTCTGTACTTTATAACCCTCTTGTGGAGTGATTGTTACAGAGACAGGCGTTCTCTTATCAAAGGTATAATCGGTTTCCGTCATCCCTTCTGCCACATAACTAACTGCCGACCCGTTTGATTCTCCACTGAGTTCAACGGTTCCGTTACCGAAATTGAGGAAATGAAGTCTGCGACTATAGTTAGCATTGTAAACCACTTCGTAGCTGGTGACGCTCATATGGCTTGTCTCATCATAATAGTAGTAGCCACTGGCCGCTTCGAGGTTTACTTCCGTTCCATTGCGTTTCAGGACGGGTTTGCTATAATCCGAGCTGCAGAAGACACGTACCTGGTAACTGTCTACATTCCCGTAGAACGTCACCAGTTCTTCTCCACCCTCGCTACTCATAGTATAATCCAGTTGACTCTTATTGTTTTTGTTCTTCCATATCTGAACATCACCGCCGCCGTTGCTCTTCAGCGTGGCATCATGCACGAGGTCAAGACTCGGAACGACGCCCTTGAACTCGCACCAGACTGTAGCTGTCAATTGCTTCTGTTCGCAGGTTTCTTGCGACCAATTTGTCACAACGGCAGTCACATTGCTGGCAGGTGCCGTGCAGTAGTTACTCCAGGTACCACTGAAAATTGGCGTGTAGCCCGTAAAAACGACTTGCCTCAGGTTAGGGCAGAGCAAGCGTGCTCCTTTAAAGTTCCATTCAGATATGCCACCTTTGAATTCTATTGTCTGAAGCGATGTGCTTTTGATGAATCCAGAATACTCTTGATATTTATATGTATAGTTCCCAGATGCATCAATCCCAGTTCTCCACGAAGTTTCATTAAAATAAAAGTCAGCGAATCCTTGAAATGTCAGGGACTTTATACTATTGTTCTCAATGAGAGCACCTATTGTGTTTACAGTATACTCAACACCGTTATCCCCAATCTTGCCTGGAATAACGACTTCCTCGTTTGTACCTAAAATGTCAACAAGACAAGCGTAGTGACGGGATTCCACACAGGTATTTAAATAACCGTTTCCATCGTAAAGGTAGTAAGAATAAAGGTCATATTTCAGGTTATTAATGGTAACCGTATTATCGAGTTGGTAATAGTAATAATAGGCCCATGTACTCTGAGCTCCTGCAGTGATGAGGCAAAGTAGCAGGAACAATCTTCTGATTTGTTTCATTGTAGTTTCCATATTGTTTTTTTTAGTAATTAATTTCGCCGTAAAGTAACAAAAAAGATACGAACTATCAAAGGAAATGTCAAAAAAAATGCAGATTGTGAATATATTGGCTAAATAAACAAAAAGACGAAGGGGATGCCTTCGTCTAGGAGTAGCTACAAAACAAATGAACGGGAGCTTCAGCGAGGCTCCCATTCCATCAGTTATATTCTTTCTTTACCGTGCCAGATTCTTATTATTTTCCGGCGGATAACGGCCATGTTGAGCAGCGTCACCACGACAAGCAGCAACAAACCCATAAGGATGGCGGGCAACAGACTCGAGTGGCCGGTTGTAGCAAACAACACTTCGACGATGCGCATGTAGTGACTACGCACCAGGGCGACCACCACTAATGCCAAGAGCAACACTACGACGTTTAGGCCGATGGTCAGCAGCTGATACGGACGCGCCACCTGCGAGGGCTTGTAACCGATGAGGAGCAGATTCTGCAGCTTGTCGGCATTCTTCTGCACGAGCAGATAGATGCTAAGCATGAGAATATAGAAGCTCAACAGCGAGATCACCAAGCCGATGGCCATAACAACAGTGATCATCAGGCGAAGGAAGAACGTAGTCTTCTCGGTGTTGAGTTGTTCGTTCTCCACATCGAACCCATGATCCTCGAAGAATGCGGAGATGTTGTCTTCTGCAAGATTGCCAGTAGTGACGAGTAGCCGTGTGGGCGCAGTTGCCTCATCGGGTGCAAAGCGGCCGTTGGCCATCTCCATGAACGACTGAGGTACGAGAATCGCGTTCAGTCGGCCCGAGAAGCCAATCACGCGGCCCTTGTATTGCTGCTGCTGACCATTGCCACGCAGAAGGAGATCGAACGTGATCATACCAACGAGACCCTCGCTAACTTTAGGCAACGAACGGTTCTGGGCGAATCCGAAGTTGTACATTGCCAGATAACTACGCGGGAGAATGATGGGAACCACCGTCTCCGTCGCATTTGCAGAATCCTTAGTCGAAAATGTCCACTCGTCGGAGGAAATATCGACAAACTCGTCAGGAACACTCTCTATCGGCAACTCAGAATTCAGCACCTGCTTGCCTTCGATGCTCATCGAAGCATTCACCTTGAACTCTGCCGCCGTGAACTGCCCCACCCTTTCAATGAAGCCCTGATTGCGGAGTTCGTCAATTTCGGAAGGTGAGAAAGTCAGTGGACGCTGGTTCATTGTCTGGGCTGTGCCTACCTTCTTACTGACAACCACAAAGTTAGACTTCAGATAGCCGTCTTCAGCCGTAAGCAGGGGGATGATATCGCGATAGAACTGAAAGCCCAGCAACACAATCGTCATTCCGATGAGGTTCGCAAACACGAAGCCTGCAAACTGCGGAATGCTGATGTGCTGCCGAAGCAACTTCCAAACGAGATTCTTTTCCATTATTCTTAAAGAATTAAAAGGTCATAACAACAGGGTCGCATCGTAGGGTAGGTCCATGTGCTTGCCGATGCTCGTCACAATGATACCCGCTCCCTGACGACGGGCTTCTTCGAGCATCAACTGCCCCATCACGTCACTATTCTGATCGTCGAGGTGGCTAATGGGCTCGTCGGCAAGGAGGAAGTCGAAGGGCTGAGCAAGCGAGCGAATCAGGGCAACTCGCTGCTGCTGACCAAACGACATCTGACCAATCTTATCATGTTTCTTCTCGGCAATGCCCAAGCGTTCGAACCACGAGTCGATCTGTGTTTCTGTTGCAAAACCCGTCAGGCGG
>JAILFH010000053.1 GCA_024697645.1 Prevotella sp. | reverse complement strand
GTATATCTTGACGCAATCGAGATAGTGCTGTATTCTTACCTATTAAAAAGAAAACGCCAATTTTACATTTTTGAGTGTAAAACTGGGCGTAAATCTCATATATCACTGATAATCAAGCGATATTGCGGAGAGACCGGGATTCGAACCCGGGAAACCCTTTAGGGGTTTACACGCTTTCCAGGCGTGCCTCTTCAGCCACTCGAGCATCTCTCCAATAAATAAAAATATGGCTTCCTTTCTGAAAGCGGATGCAAAGTTACGAAAAAAGTTGAAAGGCTGAAAAGTTGAAAGGTTGAAAAACGGTTCCGTTAAGCAAAATTAACAATCAACGTTTATTGGAAAGGAATTGCCGTAAATGATAACGCAGAAAAGGGAATCTTCGAGGGCAACAGGATGGCTGATACCCTAAAGTTATCCAGCACTGCTAATGACAATAGAACGAAGACGGAATTCTGGGAATCAATGAAGCTACATCTTATAAACGAAACAATGACCACAACTGGCACCGAAAATGTCGCCGTGAATTGTGGTCATTGCAAGTTTACGAGGAATCAACGAATCATCAGTTGAAGTACTTCAGGATTGGATTCATGAAACGGGTGAGATGGCGCTGCTGAGGTTGTTTGTTCCAGTCCATACGATTCAGGCATTGCGAGACGTAGAGTCGTTTTTTGGCACGCGTCAGTGCCACATAGAATTTACGCGCATCCTCCGCAATTCCAATGGGATTGTTGCGATTGAAAAAACTCGGATAACGATCTTCCACAGCATCGAAGACAATCACGTTTTCAAACTCCAGACCCTTTGCCTTATGAACAGTCGTAACAAAAATCCTATCATCGATGCTTCGACTATTGCAGAGGTCGGCTTCCTTCAGCGTGTTGATTTCCACCATGTGAGCAGCGAGTTGCTGACCAAGCGAGTATTCCTGACTGGCGTCTATGAGGTCGTCTTCCAAATATCGATTCACGTAGCACAACTTCTCCACCGGAGTCATCACTTCATCTTCAACCAGTCTGTCGTGGAACAACTGCAGTTCATTGACGAGCGGACTTGTCTTAGCCTCATGGAGTCTCAATAATGCTGCGCGATAGAACTCCTGATAATGCTTCCGCAAACCATAGACTCGCTCCTGAACGCGCTGTTGCGCCATAAACTCATGTTGTCGCCTGACTACTTCCACTGACTGCTCATAGCAATAGCGCACCAAAGAACAGGTGGCTGCGACATCGGCATCTGCCAAATGGCTATTCTCGCCTTCGAGATGCAGCACCGCCAACAGGTATTTCAGTTTGTATTGCTTCAAATCGGGGTTCAGCAGGCGAATGAGTTTCAGACTGTCGAAAGGCATCACCCCACCCCATTCCTTGACGCTTTGAGATGGTTCTATCCCAACTTTGGTAAGGTTGTTATTCAGAATCTGCCAGTCGAACATCACATTATGTCCGAGAAGTACGCTATCGCCCACATAATCGATGAATTGCTGCAAACCCTCTGCTGGCGGCAGTAGTTCGTGATGCTGCAATTCTTCAAGTATTGGATTCTGAATGTCGCCAAGCATCTTTGGAATTTCGCGAGTGGTTTGCATGAATACGTTGAACTCCGAACCTTCCACGACCTTGCCCTGCCTCAGGCGAACGGCCGCAATCTGCACAATCTCGTCGTCAAAGACATTCAGGCCCGTCGTCTCAGTATCAAAAACCACAATGTCTCTTTGCTTGTAAGTTTCGACGAATTGTTCAACGTAGGTGCTGTTTTCGTAACAGAGGAAATCGCTGGGCAACATCGCCCGCTGGCGAAGCATCTGAACGAAATTACGGGCATAGGCGTTGCTGGCAGTAATGCCGAAACCACGAAGCAGACGAGCCCAGGCTATGAAATTGTGCTCGTTGGCCAACACATTCAGATGCGAGAGGAGCAACTTCATCTCCTTCGACGAAAACAGGTCCTCACCCGAAACCTTGAAATGGCTCAATTCCATCTCCCTGAGTTCTGCACTCACCTTGTCGGCATCAGCATTTGAATTCACGATGATGGCAGTCGTTTCGTCCTTGTTGTCTTCAGTAAGCATTTGTGCCACATGGGCCACATCGTAATATTCTGTCTCGATGGTATTGCTGCGAAGAATGCGAAGATTGGAAGCCTCACTACGCCTCTCTTCTGAATCAGAATGCGTCGCAGGCTTCGGCAGCAATTCCGCATCAATGCCCAACACGCTTTTTGCATATTCATTGAACACTTCGAGCAGATAGTCAGGTGATCGGTGATTCGTTGAAAGATGATGAACGCAGCGCCTACAGCGTTTTCGCAAGTTGTCGAGTGTGCTGAGCCGAGCACCCATGAACGAGAAAATCGCCTGCTGTTCATCGCCCAGATACATCACTGTTGCACCTTCTTCCGTAATCAAATCGACGATTGCCAACTGCAAAGGATTCAAGTCCTGAACCTCATCCACCTGAATCCATTTGTATTTCTTATACTGAGGTGTCTCCTCTTCCGTTCTCGAAGGATTGATGAGCAGATCTCCATCCGAGAAGGTATGAACAGGATTAAGACTATCATACGCCATAATCAGCAAATCCTCGAAGTCCACGAGACAATTCTCCCGCTTGTAGCGTTCATACTGTATGGCAACGTTCATCTTGGTGAGCATTCGGTCAATAGTGACCTGTGAAGCCAAATCATACCCTTCCGCCCGCGACGCTTCGAGATAGAAGTCTGTGTGGTCGTAGATGTCGAGCATGGCCGCTGCATCAAATTCCATTCGCTGCACACGGCAGATTGTCTTCATCGACTCAATATCGTCAGAATTGCAACACTCGGGATGAAGCCTGAGTTCGCGTGGCTGCTCCGAACGAATCTGGCGCATGAAATGCGAGAAATGGATGATATCAAAATACTCTCGACGTCGCTTAGGATTCTCCATCACCTTCACTTCGTCCTCGTCCAGATATCTTGCAACGATGCTTACGGCGTCTTCGTCGTCGATGATGGAAGTTTCGGCAGGAATCAGCCCCTGTTCGAACAGAAACTTCGAGCAGAAACGATGAATGTTTCCCACATAAACCTGAGCAACGCCTACGTCTGAGATGTTCTCGCGAATGCGCTCCTGCATACCTCGGGCAGCACGATTCGTGAAAGTCAGACAAAGCATGTCCTCGTAAGCCACACCTTCGGATTCATGCGCTCGGCGAATGCGTTCCGTCAGAATCTGCGTCTTGCCACAGCCCGGAGGGGCTAACACCAAGTGATAACCGCCCTCTGCTTCAATCACGCGCCGCTGACTTTCGTCAGGATGAAAACTATACTCACTCATAATTCTCAACTTTTAATGCAAAGATACGAATAAGTGAGCGGAATGCAAAATAAAACCTATTTTATTTTCATTCCCGAACGAAAGTATTTTCGGTGTTAACCAAAGATACGAATAAGTGAGCGAAAAACTAAATTAATTCATCATGAATTCGACTAAATTGCATTTCTACACTCAGAAAAAATGTTTTTCAACTAACACCTACCGTCCTACCATAACCCCTCGCAAACGCCCTCTGTCAAAGGGATTGAGGCATGGTAGGTCTTCGACGAAGACCTACCATAGACCTACCATAGACCTACCATCATGAGACTGCCTAAAAAGTTGTCAAGCAAAGAGAATATTTTTTGACTGTATATTTCTAAAGTCCTGATTTCCAGCCATTTAGTGTCCTCTTTCCTCTGCCTTCATTTTTACCTTTTTCCCTTATTGCCATAGTAGGTCTATGGTAGGTGTATGGTAGGTGTCAGAAAAACACCTACCATACTCTCATCCCTTTATTCATCGGGGTTTGCGAGGGGTTATGGTAGGACGGTAGGTCTTCTCTAAAAAAACTTTTTCGTACTACTTTCGTCGAACTCACAGCATTTTTAGTTTTTCCGAACCGAAGACGGAACAGTGACTAAAAAATGGTTGTATTTATAAAAACTTCCACCCTAAAATAAAATAAATGGCATGTTTTTTGCGTTTTTATCATTAGAAGGCTACCATCTGCCTTAAACGAAGAGTAGGCAAAACCGAAAAATCATGAAAATAGTGCTTTAGACATTTATCAAATGAAGATTATTCACAACCGATTTCTGCCATTCCGTCGCTATGACGCCATCAACATTTGCGGGATTCTCTTCTGCCGCAAAGGCGTCACTATCACCACGGACCTTATCCAGCACGAGCGCATTCATACCGCGCAGATGCTGGAGATGCTCATCATCGGTTTCTACATTTGGTATGTCGTAGAGTGGCTCATCCGACTTCCTCTTCATGGTCGTGCCTACACTCACATCGCCTTCGAACGCGAAGCCTATGCCAACATGGACGACCCCAACTACCTACTCCACCGCAAGCATTACGCATGGGTGAAATACCTGCGCTAACACCACTCTCCGCTTCAGAAATCACCCCGTTCCTCACCTTTTTTATATAAAGCACGCTTTTAGACCCTACAAAGCATGCCTTTCTACCTTACAAAGCAATGCTCTATACCTATATAAAGGCATCTTCTGTATAGTCTAAAGGTATGCTCTGTACAGTCTAAATGCATGCTCTGTACAGTCTAAAGACATGCTCTCTATGGTCGAAACACATGCTCCATAAACTCGAAAGCATTGCTCCGTTTATAGCAGAACAATGCTTTCGAAATTTCAGATGATTTCTTTGAAGAATGAAGCAATCCGACTTCCATCTTCATCCTCGATTTTCAAGATGTTAATAAGCAGAAATCCAGTATTTCCACCAGCGTTCTATTCGTAATGCCTGAGGCGAACTTCAACAGGGATATCTTTGAGTTGCGACGGAATTACGCTGACGTCGGTCTGGCCAAAATGATATGGGAACAGAACGCGAGGCTTAATAATACTTGCAGCACGAACGAGTTGGTCGGGCGTCATTGTATAAGGCTGGTTGCAGGGCAGGAAGGCAATATCAATCGCTTTCTGGCTGTCGCCTTCAGCCGAAGGAGCAAGTCGGGTCATTTCGGGAATGTCCTCCGTGTCGCCTGCAACATAGATTCGGAGACCGTCGAGCGTGATAATATAACCGTTGTCGCGACCTTTCGGATGGAACTGCTGACGACCTTCTGTCGTGTTGTAGGCAGGAAATGCCTCAAGACTCAAATCCTCGGCCAGTGTGAGGTTATCGCCATTCTTCAGTACATTCTCCTTAGGAACAACAATTCCAGCAGCGAGAAGCAATTCGGCACAACGGCTGTTGGTGACAATCTTCGTGGAATCGCCTATGAGTTGCGGCAAAACCTGAATGTCGAGATGATCTCCGTGCTCGTGGGTGACGAAGATATAGTCTGCCTTGGGCATCGTCGTATAATTAATCGTACGGTTGCCAAGCCTACTAACGGGGTCAATATAGATATGGCGCTCTCCTACATCCAGGCGAATACTTGAGTGAACAAGGGCGTGGAAGCGAGCAACCTTGCCTCCAGGAGTCTTGAATTCGTCAATCTCATACTGGCTCGTCGAAATGGGTTTCTGACTTAATTGCCAAGCCTGGATTCCTCCTTTCAGATTCACCACTTCATAACCTTGCTCTGTCAGCATTCCCGCTGCATTTGCAGAACGCCTTCCACTGCGGCAATAAACGGCCACGGGGCGAGTCTTGTCGAGTTTTTCCATTGCTTCCTCCAGGAAACCCACCTGCTTCACATCTATATTCAATGCCTGATCGATGTGGCCTTCGTTGTATTCGTCGGCTGTGCGCACGTCAAGCAATTGCACATGTGTGTCGGCGATGAGTTTAGCGAAATCATCAACATCGACATCATTGAATGCCTGCTGGCTGCAGGCAGTGCTGGCTCCTATTCCCAACAGGGCAAGCTCAAAAGCGATTATTTTCTTCATTGTCTAGTTTTAAATATTTTCGGTAAAGATAAAAGAATGCCTGACTTTAATCGGCAAATCGTTTTAGAATATTGGCATAGGCGTCTATGCGACGATCACGAAGGAAGGGCCACCAACGGCGGACTTGCTCGCAACGCTCAAGGCTGACCGTGACCACCTGACTTGCCTCTTCGTCCTTGGGAGCACGATAGAGAAACTCGCCCTGTGGACCTACAACCATCGAGGAACCCCAGAACTGAATGCCATTGGTCTGTTCCGACGGGTCGGGCTCATGTCCAACTCGATTGACGCTGATAACAGGTAATCCATTGGCAACGGCATGTCCTCGCTGAACTGTAGTCCAAGCCTCGCGCTGACGTTCTTGTTCGTCAAGCGTATCAGACGATTCATAGCCGATAGCAGTAGGATAGATGAGCATCTCAGCACCTTGCAAAGCCATCAGGCGGGCTGCCTCTGGATACCACTGATCCCAGCAGACAAGCACGCCCAGACGACCGACACTTGTCTGAATGGGGCGGAAACCAAGGTCACCGGGCGTGAAGTAAAATTTCTCGTAGTAGGCAGGATCATCGGGGATGTGCATCTTGCGATAACGTCCCGCAATCGAACCGTCGCGCTCGATAACGACTGCCGTATTATGATAAAGTCCTGCTGCACGACGCTCAAAGAGGGAAGTAACAATCACCACACCAAGTTCCTTAGCCAAAGCACCGTAGAATTCGGTTGAAGGACCGGGAATAGGCTCTGCCTGATCAAAGACGTCGACGTCCTCAGTCTGGCAGAAATAAAGGCCATTGTGGAGTTCCTGGAGCACAATAAGTTCTGCTCCCTCTTTTGCCAATTGGCGAATTCCTTCTGCCAGACGGCTCATATTTCCGTTCCTGTCAGCAGTGTTATGCTGTTGCAGGATTCCAATCTTCAATTCCTTTTTCATTTTTCCAAACAACCAATGATATCTTCTACCGACTGGCAACCATGACGGTCGAGCCAGTCGTTGATTCCATTTCTAACCTTCAGCGTAACTGCTGGGTCGATAAAGTTGGCAGTGCCAATTTCAATAGCGGTTGCACCTGCCATAAGGAATTCGATGGCGTCCTCGGCGTTCATGATTCCACCAAGACCCACCACGGGAATCTTTACGGCTTTTGCGACTTGCCAAACCATTCGAAGCGCAACAGGCTTCACTGCAGGACCCGACAAACCACCTGTAGCAATCGAGAGAACTGGGCGACGGCGCTCAATGTCAATCGCCATTCCCATCAGCGTATTAATCAGTGAAACTGAGTCGGCGCCTTCGGCTTCGCAAGCAAGGGCAATATCGGCAATATTCGTCACGTTGGGCGAAAGTTTCACGATAAGGGTCTTATGATAGCGTTCGCGAACGGCTTTGACAACGCTTGCAGCACCCTCACATGTAGTGCCGAATGCCATTCCGCCTTGCTTGACATTGGGGCAGGAGATGTTCAACTCGATGGCGGGAATATTTTTGAGCGCATCGATGCGGGCTGCACACTCTGCATAGTCATCTGGAGCCGAACCGCTGACATTCACAATCACATTCGTCCCAAGGTCTTTCACTTGCGGATAGATATGCTCGCAAAAGTAGTCAACGCCCTTATTCTGCAGGCCTACGCAGTTGAGCATTCCACTTGCAGTCTCTGCCATACGAGGATAGTCATTGCCTTCGCGTGGAAGCAAAGTGGTGCCTTTCACAATGATGCCGCCGAGTTCTTCGAGCGGTACAAAGTCCTGGAACTCCAGCCCATAACCAAATGTACCCGATGCGGTCATCACGGGATTCTTCAGCGCTAACTGGCCTATGTTCACACTCAGTTTTGCCATATTCTATTTTCTTTATGTTTTCTCTGAATAGAGTGTATGCTGTTTATTGATTCGTGCCTTTAGATCATTTACTCACGTCGACATTCATATTGTTTACGCTAACCTATCTTTCGGCATTTCTAATCTTTCGAGGTTCATTACCAAAGCAGTCGATTCTCGTTGAAGACAGGACCTTCCTTGCAGACGCAGAGATTGCCTTCAGTGGTTTTCTCTACACAACAGAGGCAAGCGCCCAAACCGCAGGCCATCATGTTCTCTAATGAAACCTCGCAGGGCGTTTCCGACTGGCGAGCATAGCGCACAACAGCCTTCATCATTGGCGTTGGGCCACAACACTGAATCATGTCGAAACGTTCCTCATTCAGCACAGAGTGATTTGTTACGAAGCCTTGTTCGCCCAGGGAACCGTCTTCTGTAGTGACAAGAACACGTCCGAATCTCTTAAACTCGTCAAGAAGCAACAAATCTGCTGCGGAACGTGCTCCCAACAGAAAGGTCACCTTTACGCCTTGCTGGGCCAGCAATTCGCCTTGATAGAGCAGTGGGGCAACGCCTACGCCACCTCCAACGAGCAAAATAGAACTCCCATCCGAAGCCTGTGAGAAACCATTACCTAGGGGAAGCATGCAGTTCAGTAGGTCGCCAGCCTTCAAATTCGCCAGACGGCGCGTTCCTTCGCCTACAACAGCAACGAGTAGCCACAGTTCGTTTTGCTCTCTATCGACAAAATTAATGGAAATAGGGCGGCGCAGAAAGGTCGTCGGACTATTGTCAATTCTAATTTCAACGAATTGTCCGGCTGCCATTTCTGGCAACGTAGTTCCATCTCCAGTCGTCAATTTGAGGAGTACGTAGCGGTCGTTTAGCCTCTCTACGTGTCTTACACTCAAATCCAAACAATATTTCTTCATGATGTTAAACGATTTACATGGGCAAAATTACAAAAAAAATATGAGAACCCAAAGGAAACCATACAAATTATCTTTTAGTTTACAAAAGGAAATTCCAAACCTGTGGCTGCAAGACTTTAACAACGAACTAAAAGGTTGTAAACTGAGAAGGAATCATTAGAAACTATGAACAGAGATATTTAAAACTAAAATCTGATTGATTGAAAACCGATAATTGATTTACTTTTAACGGAGAACAGATAGATTCGAACGGAAAACGGATTAATTGTTACCAAAAAATTACAAGACAATAAATCGAAGATTGAAATGCATTAAATTATAATAAGGTGTCATTTTGATTGAAAAAGAATGGGTAGTGAGACCGTCAATCCATTCGACTGAAATCAGCAACACTACCCAAATTTGTTTTATAAAAAATGATTGGTGTACGACAGGAGCAAAAATTTATTTTTTGGGAACAAACGATTCAAACGTCTGGTCATCAAAGAAGATTCTTATCTCGGTAATCTTTCTTTGCGGTTTGTCAATATTTTTCAATGAAAAATTGACTTGATTTTTGGGTGTAGCATTTACACCTTGCATATTAGCGTATGACGAACTTGAGTCAGATGGGGTAGTAGGGAGAGACGAAAAGTCCAGAACCTGCTCCTGAACATCACCTGAGGCACCTGAGGAAGCAGCGTTCTCCAAAGCGTCCACATCTATATACATGGGACCACGACCAAACAACAACCAGTCAGTTGAAATCGATGGAAGACTTTGCTTGATCGCCTCGACAATGTTGAGTGAGGGATTTGTCCTTCCATTGAAAATTCCACTTAGGGTAGCGGGGGAGATTTTTATGAACTGAGCGAAGACTTGCTGAGTCATATGCTGACTCTCCATGATGCGTTTTATTCTATCCTTCATTGCAATTTTGATAAGGTAAATTTGTAACAGGTCGGTTTTTGACCCTAATTGGGACTGTTCCCAAAGATTTTACAAAGGTAAAACAATTTTTTGGAACAAACAACTTTTTAAAGAGAAATTTTAATCTTTAAAACTTTGAATTTCTCAATTTAAATTCACAAATTATCATTGGAATATTTGTGAAGACAAATTCGAATTTGCAAATTCAAATCTCTAAAAACTATAGGGGCGGCTAAGAAATTCTGAGGAATATTTTCATAACTAATTGGGTTTTAGTCACTTAAATATTGTAAATTGGTCGAACAAAAGGCATTTATGCATAACTCGACATTTCACCAACTTCATTATATTCGATAATTTCGTCATTAAAATGTTATAACTCATTGGTTTTTAATATATTATGGCCTAATAAATTGTCGTGTATAAATATTTATTCACCAAAAACGCCCTGTTTGTTTACAATTCCGAAACATAAATTTAAATTTTAAAACCGATATAAAATTCAAAACTATCGAATGCTAAATTTGTAATTTTGTTTGCGAATTTAAATTGTTAAAGTTGTGAATCTTTAAAAAGATGAAACAAAATAAATGTGAAAAGTAAATCGCTATTTTCTGATTTTTTCAAAAAATCGCCATTTCTGAAGAATTCAGGACGACGGTTCGAAAAGTTGAAAATTCTTCAAAAATAGAGACTCTAAAATGATGCTAAGTCCCTGATATCATTGACTTTTAGGCAAAAAAAAGTGCTCCTGGCGAGCACTCAATCTAGAAAAAAATTGGTCGAAAAAAGCACTTTTTTCAATGCAAAATGAAGAAAATAAGTTCTTTCATCAGTTCTCCTTGACCCGTATTTGGGTTCTCAATGCCCTTTCCTTTGGCATCAATTTCTCTCATTTTAGAAATTATCTGCAAAGTTTTTGTTCCAGTGAAATTTCTGAGGCCTGTTTTATAGTCCCTCGCAGCCCATCCAGATTTCAGATCTAAGTGACGCGCGATGATATTTTCGTCAGTTTTACTCGGAGCGTAGTAAGCAATCATCAAATTCTGAAAATAATTGAAGAGCATCGGGAGAATAGAATAGAGCGAACCCGCCTTCGGATTGTTGTCAAAATATTTTACTATCAAATTTGCCTTATAAACATCACGGTTGATAATGGCCGAGCGAAGTTCGAAAGTGTTAAAATCTTTACTCACCCCAATTTCTCTTTCCACAATCTCTGGAGTAATCCTTCTGTCACCCTCCTTCATCGAAATCAAGACTTTGTCGAGTTCAGAAATAAGCCGGTTCAAATCCGAACCAATGTGTTCGGCTATCATCTGCGTTGCCTTATAGTCGATAGTCGCTTTTTTGCTCGTCAAATAAGTTTCGATGAATCCAGGAAGTTCTCGATCGCTTTTCTTTTTACTCTCGAAGACCACTCCCCCATTTTTTTCAATGGAAGAAATCAGCGCACTGTTTGCTTTCTTACGGCGATCAAGTACACCATTCTTATTGCAAAGCACCAGTACTGTAGTAGGCGTTGGTTTCTCAGCATACTTAGCCAGTGGCTCCAACGAACGCAGATTTTGCGCCTCTTTAACGATAATCACCTGTCGTTCTGCCATCATTGGGTAACGACGGGCCATATCTGCAATCTGTGCGGACGTCGTGTCAGCACCGAAAACAATGGTCTGATTGAAGTCTCTTTCGGCCTCATCAAGGGCATTTTCGGCCACAAAATCAGCAATGCGGTCAATATAGTACGGCTCCTCACCCATTAAAAAATAGATTGGTGAGAAGTTCCGCGCCTTCAAATCGCGCATAATCGAGTCGAATGTTGGGCCACTTTTCTTTTCTGCCATAGTTAGTAGAGAATTGCTAATTCCTGACAAACTTCTTGGTTTGGGAATGCTATTTCCTTGCAAAATTACAAAATTTCCTGCGAAGTCAGCACGATTTAAGCACAGAAAACAAAAAAAATACGCAAATTATTGAATGAATCGCTGATTCAAATGAATGTATTGAAGAATCATTATCCAAAATCTGAAGCCAATTATAGCCATTTTCTCAGTTAGAGAAGCGAAAAGCAAGGAATTAGGAAATTATTTCAGAAGGATGGAGTAACGAGAAACTATGAATCAAAAATGCATTTCAAAGGATTGGAGAAACGAAAAACAAGGAACTTGATACTACTATTTCTAACGCTTTGATTGGATACAGCAATCTTGGCAACAATATATTTAAATGAAAAGCGGCAGAAGGACCTTTCAGGGAATTTGCAGTAAAAGTCCCCTACTCTGGCTAATTCTTAAGTTTTGATAAGGATTTTCTGGCGCAAATCCCCTGCCAAAAAGAAATCCCCACTACGCCCAAAAGACGCAGTGGGGATTTATCACTTCAGATATCCTGAGGACCTTTAGTTCAGGGCGTCGAGCCAGCCCATTAACGAAACGAGTTCAGCATTCCAGTTAATGGCGATTTCGTTGGAAGCATAGGATTCAGCATCGTCGATATACGACTCGTCGGGAAAATTCGACGGATAGGGTTGATGAACATTTGCCTTATCCTGCTGACCAGGATTCGGACCTCCTACGAGAAGTCCTGGGAAGGGCTTCTCAATGCCGTCAGCAGCCGAAATGCGATGATGTGGATTCATCGGGCTCTTCGTGCCGAAGCCCGTCACATAGCAAAAGCCCAAAGCATTCCGCCCCAACACATAGTCAGCATTTTCACGTGCTGCAGTGAGATATTTGCTATCATTACTCATTTGATAAGCAAAGAGCAAGGCAACACCAGTCGAACAGAACGAACCACCAAGACAGCCCCAGTTAAAGTCATGAGCACGATTGCCTGAAGGAGTCTGGAAACTCGAAGTAGGAACAGCCTTGACAAGACTGTCGCAATAAGCCATCAGATGTTTCTTGCAAGTCTGTCCGAGTTCCGTTTCCTGCTGCCAAGTCAGCCATTCATAGACGCCTAATGGAGCCACACTTGCCCAAGAAGACGCTCTGAAATTTCTCGGTTGGTGCTTCTCTGCGTCTTGTTTGAACTTTTCGTCTGAAGTCAGCAGATAGAGTTCAGTTGCCGCCCAGAAGAACTCATCACCCACGAAGAAATCACCATAAGTACCTGTTGCAACAGCGGGTTTATGCAGACGATTCATCACTTCCTGCTGATAGAAATCCTTCGGATGCAGTTCTGCCCAATGATAGGCTGCAAGCGCTGCACGCTGAGCCTGTTCGGCGAATTCAGGATAATCGCGATTGTCCTTCAACAAGCGGGCTGCCTGAGCCATCACAGCCGCAAAATCGAGTGTAGCCGCAGTACTTTTAGCCACTACATAGCGTTGCTGATGACAATCTGTTGGCTTCACAAAACCCTCGAAGTTCGGTGTTGTCAACTTATGATAGACTCCCCCATCCCACGGATCTTGCATTGTCAGCAGCCATTTCAGGTTGTACATCATTTCGTCAAGCAAGTCGGCAGTCTGGTTTTTACTCTCAGGGATTCCGAGGTTTTGTCCCTTGAAATAGTCAACACACTGCTGATAGGCACAAAGCATCAGACCAATGCTGTAGGACGAATTCACCACATATTTATTATAGTCGCCCGCATCGTACCAACCGGCAGGAGAACTAATCACCGAGCCTGCCGGACGTCCGGGGGAAACCGCTGACGGATGTATCATCACCTTCGTGTCAAGATGGCCAGCAGGACGAGCAAATTCGCCAGCAAATTGCGCCTCGATAGGCATTCCGCTTCTCACGAGATAGAAAGCCTTCAGCGCACCTTTCGACACTTCGCTTAAGGCATGATTGCGAATGCTGAACGGCTGACGATACTTACCGGAAACAACCACATAATCGCCTTCAGCCTTCAACTGACTGAAATCCAGCACCGTACGCTTTTTCTTAGAGAATGGCGAAGTAGCCGTACGAAGCACATGAGGCTTCACCACCGACTTTCCTGTCTTCGCGTTGAGAATCTTCACGTTCGAGGCTTTCACAGCCCCTTCTACCACAGCCACTTTCTCCTGTTGTGGAGTGAGGCCAACTTGATTCATTCGCACCTGAGCCTGCATCGTTGCCGCAAGACCAAGCACTGTTGTCAGAATGAGAACTTTTTTCATAAAAATCTAGTTAGTTTATGTTGATTAATCACTGTCTTCGAGCATAAACACGTCATTGACGCTTTTTCCAAACACTTCCGCCATTTTCAGCGCCAGCACCGTCGAAGGCACGTATTTACCTGCCTCAATGGCATTAATCGTCTGCCTTGTCACACCAATGCGTTCTGCCAATTGCTGTTGCGTCATGCGAAGGATTGCTCGCTCTACACGAATGTTATTCTTCATCGCTTGCCCCCTTTCTCATTTTGCGCAGTTCCCATTGGAATTTTGCAGTATAGATGAGTAACAGCAAGAAGGACCAGAACAGTACCAGCCAAAGGTAGAGACCGCCGAAGAAGAACCAAGTGCCAAGAATAAACAGCACAGTGTTCACTTTGATGGCCCACACAAACGAATGGAGACGCAGATGCTCTACGTATTCATCCTCATCGCGTTCGCGTGCAAATGCCACGAAAAGAAGTCCTAACGACATAGCCACGAGGCAAATCTCATGGAACATTCCTTCAGTTCCTATCCCAGCAAAAAGTCCTCTTGGTTCGTTAGTTTCATGGAAAAAGTTTAGATCGCCCACCATAATCATAAGTGTCGGAAAACTGATAAAGTCGTCGTCAATCATAATGAAAAGGATTGCAAACGGAATAAACAAGATCCACCCAATCCATTTGAACTGGTGTGGAAATAAATGATTCTTTTTCATTTTCTTACGTTTTAAAATTTTCACTACGTTCATCAGCATGCTGTGTGAAAATAGCTGCTGCGCAGTTCAACCATCTTCACGCCACAAAAGTAAGAATTTCTTTTCAAAATGTAAAACAAACACGACAAAAAGTTTTGTATATTAGACTTATTTAACTAAATGAAGGCGACACCTTAATTTATATATAGAGACGAAAACTCGTAATTGATAACTAATCATTAAAAAATGATTGAGAAACTAATCATAGACTTGGACGATGCATTAGACAAACTACAGCACCACAAGAGGATTTCTTCAGAAAAAAGGAAGAAATATCATAATTATTTCGTAACTTTGCAAAATGACAATGCTGAATCTTCCACCCTACGATGTAAGACTGGGAGGCACGAAGGAACGGCCAACCATTTTCGACATATTGCGACGCCGTTATGTGAAGTTGACGCCCGAAGAATGGGTACGCCAACATTTTGTGCATTTCCTCATCAACGAAAAGGGCTACCCTCAGACATTGCTTGCCAACGAAGTAAAACTACAGATGGGTGACAAATCGATGCGAGCAGACAGTGTGCTTTATGACCGCGAACTGCACCCTCGGCTGATTGTGGAATACAAAGCGCCTACCATTGAGATTACGCAGCGCGTGTTTGAGCAAATCTCTGCCTATAACTTACTGCTGCACGTGGATTTTCTCATTGTCTCGAACGGAATGCAACACTACTGCTGCCGTATGAACTACGAGCAGAACACTTACGAATTTCTGACTGAAATACCAAACTACTACCAAATCAACCTATAACAACATGAAGAAAACAGGACTTTTATTGATTGCACTTTTACTTTCGCTGACGGGATTTGCCCAGAACACACAGCGGCTGTATGAAACCGTAGAAGGCGGAATCCCCTATCGCATTCCAGCCATAGCCACCTGTCAGGACGGAACGCTTATTGCTGTTGCCGACTATCGCTATTGCGGCTCCGACATTGGCTATGGGGCAGTTGACCTTCACTATCGACTGAGCGAAGACAACGGACAGACCTGGGGCACAGAGCGCATTCTTGCCGACGGAACAGGAAATGAAGACGACGTGAAGCAACCCGGAACAGCCTGGCGCTATGCTTTCGGCGATTGTGCCATTGTTGCCGACAGGGAAAGTCCTGAGGTTGTGGTGCTTTGTGTGGGTGGAAAGACCGTTTACACAAGAGCAACTCGTCAGAACCCCAATCGAGTGGTGCTTTTCCGAAGTCACGACAACGGGCGTTCATGGGACAAGGGAACGGAACTGACCGACCAAATCTATTCCATTTTCGACAATCGGAAGGAAGGACCCGTGCAGAGCCTTTTTGTGGGTTCCGGCAAGATTCATCAGAGCCGTTACGTAAAGGTTGGACAATACTACCGACTCTATATCGCGCTGTGCACTTTGTCGGGTAACTTCGTTCTCTATAGCGACGATCTTGGTCAGACTTGGAAATTGCTGGGCGACATTGACCATTCGCCTGCTCGCGACGGCGACGAGCCGAAATGCGAGGAACTTCCTGACGGTTCGGTGATACTGAGTTCGCGCTATACGGGTCGTCTCTTCAACATCTTTACTTTCACCAACGCCGAACGAGGTGAAGGTTCATGGGACTTGCGCGCTAAGGCACTCGACATGAAAAACATTCAGAATGCTTGCAACGGCGAAATCGTGCTGTTGCCAGTAGTGAGAAAAATGGATGGGAAAAAAGTGTGGATTGCCCTACAGAGCGTGCCCTTTGGTCCTAACAGAACCAACGTGGGTTTCTACTATCATGAGTTGCTTGCCGAACACGAGGGCGCAGCACTTTTTGCCTATAAGTGGAAACGCGGCCTGCAGGTCAGTTCGCAATCGTCAGCCTACTCCACCTACACCATGCAGAAAGACGGCCGAATTGGTTTCCTATGGGAAGAAGGTCCCACAGGCTACAACATCGACTATCGGGCGCTTACGGTGGAAGAGATTACCTGCGGCGAGTATCAATACAAGTGAAACATGCGATCCATCATCTGCCATTTCTCGTCGGAAGTGGCAGTGGGATCACAACTCTGGAAACAAGCCATATACTCTTCCCACTCCTGCTGACGTGGGAGCGTAGCCAGACGAGCCATTGCCGAATCCCAGTCGAAGTCGATTGGAGTTTCGACTATCATCACCAGTCGTGTGCCTAATATATAGATATCCATTTCGAGAATGCCCACTTCGCGAATGCCAGCCAATATTTCCGGCCAGGCTTCGCCTTCACTGTGGCGCTTGCGATACTCGGCTATCAGCGCGGGTTCGTCCTTCAGGTCCATCGTCTGCACATAGCGCTTCACGGGACCATTATACTCTCTCATCAAGTTTCCTTCTGTCATTGTTGTTCGGTTTTCAGGTTTTATCTGCGCAAAAGTAATAAAAAAACTCGAGACCCCTACCCTTTTACCCTAGATTTTCCTGCAAAAATTCTGTTTACCTTTTTCCCTTCCAGTCGTCTTACTAATAGAAATGGAATCAGAAGTCTTTCAACATATCGCCCTTGCCATTCGTCCAAAGTTGACAAAACTTTGCCGGAGTTTCTTCGATAGACAGGAAATGGCATACGACGCGGAGGATGCAGTGCAGGAAACACTGCTTCGACTTTGGCAGATGAGAGACCGACTGAACGAATACAGAAGTCCGGAAGCGCTGGCGGTGATGATTGCCAAAAACGTCTGCATCGACATTCTCAAGACCAGTAAGGAACAACATGATTCTCTAAATGGAAGCCTAAACCTGATTGGAAACAGCCAAACTGACGAAACGGCTATTGCTCACGATACGGAACGGCAAATCGAAAAGGCGCTGGAAAAGTTGCCGAAGACACAACGGAAAATGCTCCTCATGAGGAGTGAAGGAATGTCAATGACCGAAATTGCTGCCGCTTGTGGAACTACCTCAACAAGTACAAAGACGCTGATTTGCGCGGCTCGAAGACGAATGATGGAACTATTAATGATAAGGAGGAACAAACAATGATAAATTTAAACGACAAACATACGCGGATTCAACTTATAGAGCGATTTCTGAACGCAGAAACCACTCTGGAAGAAGAACGCCTGCTCCGGGAATATTTCAGTCAAAATAAAGAAGGACTGACGGCAGAAGAAAAGGCTGTAAAGCAACTCTTACTGCTCACAGGAGAACCTTTGGCAGATTCTGAAATTTCGGAAGAGAAAGCAGAGGAATTCGACTTACTCATGAAGCCGAAATCCAGGAAGAATGTAGTTTTGTGGGTCGCCTCAATTGCAGCAACTGCAATCATTGCCTTTCTGCTCTTCTCTAATCCGAAATCGGAAGAGACTGAAAGTCCACAGATTGCGAAAGTCGTTGAAAAGAAGCCTGTTTTGCCTGCAAAAGAGGAAACGAAGGCTGAAGAAACGCCTCTTGTTGCTAAAGCCGAGCGTATTCAACCCCGTATCATCAAACGCAAAAGCGCCAGAAACGAGCAGCCAAAGAAAACTACTGAGGCGCCCGTGAAGGAAGAAAAGACAATAGATCTGGGGGAAATGATGGCCGTTGTCAACTACGATTTGGAGCAGATTGAATCCTACGAAATGCGCCCTGCCGGTGATGCAATGATTGTTACTAAAACTCTTGCCGACGGCTCGTCTTCAACCTATATCGTAGCCACAATTGACAAAGGAAACGAATATACATTGGTACCAATCAATAATCAACACTGAGTAACGAACAATTAAAAACAACAAACAACATGAAAAAGACTATTCTGATAACGCTCGTCTCAATTCTCTTCTGTCTCAACACAGGAGCCCAAAAGGTTGTCTATGAGATTGATGGTCAGACAGTTGAGAACTTCGATGGCAAACAACTCGATGGGAAAACCATCAAAAATTATATCATCGAACAACAGCCTTCGGCCCAGACGACTATTCACAAAATCACTACTACAGATTATGTGGAGCAAGAAAAGGAAACAACAACTGCAACTGGCGGAAGGATCAGTGGACAGGTTGTTGATGAGAAAGGTCAACCAGTTATTGGTGCTATCGTTAAGATTGCAGACACAAAACGCGTTAAAGTGACCGATCAGAACGGCCAGTTCAGTTTTGATTGGGTGAACAAAGGAAAACTCATAGTCTCATACGTGGGATTTGAACCAAAGGAAGTGGAATTTCACGAGGGTGATAAACTTAGCATCACGCTGAAAGAAAACGGTAATGTCAAGGATATCATTGTAGTTGGCCAGAAAGGCAATGAAGGGAATCCTGAAACGAAAAGTACCAAACTGGACATTGAACCCCTGATTATCGTAGATGGAGAAGAATACACTGGCGGTCTCGATAACATCAAACCCGAACAAATTAAGAATATCGACGTGTTCAAAGTTGGTGGCAAGGCTGCCATTGAGATGTACGGCGAAAAAGGAAAGAACGGCGTAATTATGATCTACACGAAGGAACAGACCGACTCGACTGTTTATATTATCAATGGGCAACGAACTCCGAAAGCCGAATTTGACAAAATCTCCCCAGAAAATATCAAAGAAGTCACTATTCTGAAGAAAGGTTCTGAAGCAGCAACGAAATTGTATCCTGAAGCCAAGAATCAAGACATCATCATCCTTACGACTAAGTAACGAAATCATCAAAAAATATGCTCCTTAAGTCGCTAAGACTATAGGACGCTGATGGAACTACAAAAATACATTTTTTTGATTTAGTTAGATTAAATGAATTATTTAGTAAGAAGATGCATCACTTCGTCCTTCATTTGGCTCGTGATGAGTCGGATGGAGGATTAGTAGTTGAACCTTCTTAAAGAGAACTGCCCCTTTCGTAATCGGCTTATGCCAATAATCAGACTAATCATCTAAGCAGAATAACAAACATCATATAAACTCTCTCTCTTGATAATCCCCACCACGTCGCGATGATGTGATGGGGATTTTATAACTATGCCGAAAGGCTTTTACTGACTCTCTTCAGCACTCTTATTATTCGACTCCTTCTGCTGTTTCTTCAACTGTTTCTGTTCTGCTTTCTCAAGTCTCTTTTGTTCTTTCTGTTGTTTTTGCAGTTCTTTCTGCTCTTGCTTCACTTTCTGCTTCTCTTCCCTCTCAGTTTCCTTCTGTTCCTTTCTCTCCATCTTCGCTTTCATCTTTTCCTCCTTTTCCTTCAGTTTCTCTTCTTCGGTCTTTTTCTCTTTCCTATGGAGTCTGAAACCAGGCTTAATAACTTTCAGTTTCTGCATTTCCTTTGTACTCACATAAGAGAACTGACTAAAATAATCGAAGATGTGACCCCTCCCTTCCACATTGCCAAGGGCCTCAGCACCATCACTCTTGATATTGGCAGTGAGATTGTGGAGATGAATACCTTTGTAACTGCAATCGTCAACAAACGCATCGACCGTGCCGATAGGAAGTTTGCCACCTTTCTCCTGGCGCATTTTCTTCGTACGCGGCTTCGATATATCTACGCGGAAGTCAGCGTGTCCCGTAACAGGACCGAGATCTTTCACGTCGAAAGCATCACCGAGTTTGAAATCCGTAGAACTGACATGACCGCTCACATATTTTGTATTGCCATCAAGACCGAAATTGAAATCAAGAAAACCGGGAACCGATGTGAGGCGTCCGCGGAAGCCAAGATGTCGATAAACAATCCTGAAACTACCCTTATAGTGGAGGTCGCCAAGACGGTGAAGTTGGTTCATCATGAGTTTCTTCACAGCAAACTGGTTGATGACCTTCTCAGCCATTCCGCTACGGGCATACATCCGATGAATATCGAAGGTAATAACCGCCTTGTGTTTTCCCTTCAAATGGTCGAGGTGACCCGTGGCTGAAATCTGCAAATGGTTATCAGCACTTCTGACACGCGCATGACGGAACGTAATAGAATGATTCTTTCCACTCATCAAGGTTGTTACTCGAAGAGGAATCCTGAAATTCTTCAGCGCTGGAGCAAACACGCGGGCAATGTCGCAAAGCATTGCCTTTCCATGAATGGTGTCGGTGTTGAAAGCCAGCGTGCGCCCTTCCTTTTTGCTTGGCAAGAGTATATCTGCGCGACGAGTCATAAGTGTGGTATTAGTCTGGCGAACTGTCACGTCAGTAAGGCGAGCCGTCTTGCGATTTGCCTCCAACTTGAAATGAACATCCCGAAGGTCAATCCCGGTCTTGGGGTCACGGAAATTGCTCTCCTTGAGCGTGGCCTGCAGACTATCCTTACCTATCAGACGGAAAGAACCCTTGAGGTTTGCAATGATATCAAAATGCCCGGGATCAAAGAATCCACGATGTTTCTTGCCCGCATTCTTTCGTGGACGATGATAATCAGTATGCCATCTGAGACTATCGACATTTACCTTGCGTTCTCCCCAACTCTCATCAACGACGAGTTCCTTGAACGAAACTTCATACAACTTTCCATCCTTATTGTAAAAGATACTCACGTCACGTTGCTGCAACTCTTCAAGTGCAAGGTGGAGTTTCTTGGCCTTTGTTGTCTTTAGGCTGTCCTGACGGGGCTTCTTCCGAAACGCATCAATGAGGAATTGAAAGTTGGGAACTGAATCCGTTTTCTCCTTCAGCAAGGTGGCTCTCAAGTGTTCTGTTTCCACTTCGTCCACAATGATATCCCGCTGACGTAGACCATTCAGATTCAGCGACACTGCCAATCGCTCAAGATTCAACATCTGACGCCCCTGCTGATCGTCAACGGAGATGCCATGAAGTGACAATCGCTGCGTAAAAAGATTCACACTGACGCTGTCGACTGTCACCTTCGTGGAGAAATGGTCCGACAATAATTTAGTAGCCTCAACCAATAGCCGTTGTTGAAAACGTGGAGTATTGAGCAACATTGTTGCTCCGCCTAACAAAACAATAATTGTTAGGACTAAGCCAACCGCTATCTTTAGAAAGGTCTTCAATTTCAGTTGCTAACTTACTTTGTCACTTTGCCACTTTTATAAGCCCGCCATCCATAAATCATGATGACCAGGAAGCAAATCAGTGGCAGCACATAAGACACGTTTACGGCAGGATGGCCGAATATCTGCTGCTGGTCGATGATGGTTCCTTGCAGTGGGGGCATCAGCGCTCCACCCACAATTGCCATGACGAGGAAGGCTGCTCCCAACGTGGTATCTTGTGAATCGACATCCTCAAGAGCAATGCCATAGATTGTCGGGAACATCAGCGACATGAAGAAACTAATGCCGACAAGACAATAAAGACCGACCTTTCCCACGATGCAGATGGCTCCCAAAGAGCACAAGGCGGCTCCAATGGCAAACAGCGAGAGCAAGATGCGCGTGTTCACATATCGCATGAGGAATGTAGAGATGAATCTGCTGGTGAGGAACAATGACATTGCCACGATATTATACATCTGTGCTGTAGCCTTGTTGATACCGAGATTGTCAGCATATTGGATGATGAAGGTCCACGTCATAATCTGCGCTGCCACATAGAACATTTGAGTCAGCACGCCTTCGCGATAGATGTGGTTGTTCCAAAGATTGGAGAGGGTCTGCCTTGCTGTGTGGGTATGACCCAGCGCCTTCTGCTCCTCACTCTGCGTCTGTGGCATCTTTGTCAAGGCAATGATGACAAAAATACAAACGACGACGAGTCCAATGGCAACATAGGGATTGCGAATCACGGCAAGGTCGTGTAGTCTTATATCAGCCTTTTCAGCCTCAGAGAGCAATGGAAAGATAATCTGTCCTGCCGCATCGCGCTTGTCGGAGATGAGTTGGGGCAGAACAATGAGCGAAGCCACTGCCATTCCACAAAGTGAACCCATCGGATTGAAAGCCTGTGCGAGGTTCAGTCTGCGCGTCGATGTCTCCTTCGAACCCAGCGAAAGGATGAAGGGATTGGCGGTTGTCTCGAGGAAAGCCAGTCCAAATGTCAGGATATAGAGCGACAGACAGAAGAACAGAAAACTCTGCTGGGCGGCTGCCGGAATGAACAGGAACGCTCCAATAGCGTAAAGAGCCAGTCCGAGCAAAATGCCCTTCTTGTAACTATAGCGACGAATGAACAATGCTGCTGGCACCGCCATCGTGGCATAACCTCCATAGAAGGCAAACTGCACCATCGACGCTTTGGCTGCTGACAATTCCATTACAGTCTGAAAGGCTGCCACCATCGGGTTTGTGATATCGTTGGCAAAACCCCATAGGGCAAACAGCGACGTAATGAGAATAAACGTCACCAGGTATTTGCGGGGTACAAGGGCAGACTTTCCTTCTGCAGACCCACCCCCCTGCCCCTCCCGTGAAGGCAGGGGAGTCGACACACTTGTTTGGTTGTTTTCTAAATTGTTGTTCATATTCGGTTGAATTTCATCAATTGGCATCATATTGATTCATTTGATATGGCATTCCACTCCCCTCCCATGAAGGGAGGGGAAGGGGGGTGGGTCTCCTTATTTTATTTATAAATTGGTCCGAAATTCTGGCAGGCTCGATAGTCAGCACCTTCCTTGTCCATACCGAATGCATTCCAAGCGGCCGGGCGGAAGATATCCTTGTCCTGAATATTATGCATGCAGACGGGGATGCGCAGAATGGAAGCCAGTGTAAGCACATCTGCTCCAATGTGACCATAGGCAATTGCACCATGGTTTGCACCCCAGCAGTTCATTACTGAATAGACATCCTTGAAGCAGTCCTTCGATGCATCAAGACGAGGAACGAACCACGTAGTAGGCCAAGTCGGGTCGGTGCGCTTGTCGAGGATATCGTTCACCTCTGGATCAAGTTCCACTGTCCAACCTTCAGCCAGTTGCAGCACAGGACCAAGACCCTGTACCATATTCAGGCGCATCATCGTCATTGGCATTCCACCACGTGTCAGGAAGTGACTCGAATAGCCTCCACCACGGAAATAGTCGCGGTCGGCAGGCATCCAGTTCGTTGCCTTCAGGCAGGCCTCCATGTCTTCCTGGGTCAGTTCCCAATGAGGCTTCATCGTAGGATTACCATCCTTATCGTTCATTGCCCCCGTTGCATCAAGCGTCGTGGCACCACTATTAATCAGATGGATGAATCCACCTGCAGCCATACCTTCTGGTTTCTTACCCGTCACACGTTCAACAGCCTCAGGACTCCAATAGGTACGAATGTCGCTGAACATCACGCCACGATTCGTCAGCAGATGACCAAACAACATAGTCATACCATTCAGGAAGTCGTTCTCTGTGGCAAGCACGTTTGCTTCACGCGGACCATTCCAATCGAACGAAGTACACATGAGTGACTCGGGGAAGTCGAAGTTGGGCTTATAGTCCGTCCACTGTCGCTGTCCCTGTACTCCGGCAGCAATAGCGTTGTGACCAAGGGCCTCTTCCTTGTACCCCATCTCCTTTAGGCGAGGATTTCCCTGCATCAAGTCGCGGATGATCATCATCGTCTTCACGGTAAACTCCCAGTCTTCGTCCTTCTCCTGACGATTCTTGCCCTTGCCTTTTCCGTTAAAGGTTGTCATCGGCGTACCAGGGAAGAGAGGACGATCTTCGTTATAGTCGTGGCCTTCCTGCGGCTTGCAATACTTGTCCACCCAAAGCATAGCCTTCTTGAACTCTTCCTCATCGAAGATGCTAAAGTCGACGCGGCGCAGAATTTCCACAAGCGAAACATATTCCGTTCTCATGCCAAGATATTGCTGCAGGAAGTCGGCATTGACAATCGAACCGGCAATTCCCATACAGGTGTTACCCAGACTGAGGTAAGATTTGCCACGCATGGTTGCAACAGCCTGAGCAGCACGGGCGAAACGTAGAATTTTCTCTGCTGCATCAGGGGGAATGGTGTTGTCGTCGAGGTCCTGAACATCGTGGCCATAGATGCCAAATGCGGGCAGTCCCTTCTGGGCATGGGCAGCAAGTACAGCAGCCAGATAAACTGCACCTGGGCGCTCTGTGCCATTGAATCCCCACACGGCTTTCGGGTAGTGTGGATTCATGTCCATGGTCTCGGAACCATAGCACCAGCAGGAGGTCACGGTAATCGTTGAACCTACTCCCTCGCGTTCAAACTTCTCTGCACATGCAGCGCTCTCTGCAACGCGTCCAATCGTGCCGTCTGCAATGACGCACTCCACCGGTGAACCGTCGCCATTGCGTAGATTGCTCTCAATGAGGTTTTTCACTGCGTTGGCCAAAGCCATCGTCTTCACTTCCAAGCTCTCGCGCACTCCGCCCTGACGACCGTCGATGGTGGGGCGTATGCCAATCTTCGGATACTTCATAGTTTCAAGTTTATAGTTTCTAGTTGATAGGTTTCGACTACAAAAGTAACAAATTATTGCGAAACACAAGAGCCGTTTGCACTTTTTAACCCTGCAGGGTCAAAAAGCGCCCCTGCCCGGCTCTCACGAGCCAGACAGGGACTGAGTATTGATGCATCTTTTTTTTACTAACTAATCAGTGCCAAGCCTAACAGGCACATTTACGTATCGAATTCATAGTTTCCAGTTCTTTCTCCGCTATGCTACGAAAGCGTCGCTTCGCGCCGAGCGTCGAGTTTGTTTTGGCTATTGTTTGCCCTGACGCGACCAGTGGAACACCAGATGCAACATGACGTAGTGGGGCAGCGAACGGTAGCAAGTCACGGTGCGCCCCATGGCGTTGATTTCGTAGTGGGTGTCCGACAGCTGGTGCAGCAGGTCGAACACCTCGAGGCGGGCTATGAGTTTACCGTTGAGGAACGGTTGGCTCAGCGAGGCATTGACGATGAAGTCGTCAGACCTCTCCCCCCGCCCTCCTCCAAGACGGAGGGAGCCGCTGCCATAGCGGCGGCCGTACATCGTAGCATCGGCGGCAAGCGTCAGCCCACCGATTTTCTGTCCCCAAAGAGCAGGTGTGGTATAAGTGGCTTCGAGGCCGTAGTGATAATCAAGGGCGTTTAGCGTGGCGAAATCATACATTTTGCCATCACTATGGCGCCAGTTGACATAGCCCACGGCGCGGATGTTCAATGTTTTCCGGTGAAAGCGGATGTTACCGCCGCTATTCAACGAGAGGGTATTCACGGTG
>JAILFH010000041.1 GCA_024697645.1 Prevotella sp. | reverse complement strand
CCTACTCCTTACCAGTTCATCCTCTACTACGCCGGCTATGTCAAGGTGTACATCGATGGGAAGGAAGTGGTGAGCGAGCGCTGGCGCACGGCTTGGAACCCCAATGCCTACAAGTTTGAAGTGCCCCTGCGTCCCGGCCGTCGCGCCCATCTGCGCATAGAATGGCAACCTGATGGCGGCGAGTCGTACTGTGGTCTGCGTGTGGCCGAGCCTCGTGATGTTTACGACCGCCAGAGCCTGACCATCTGGTGCGAGATGGCCCGTGATATGGATTACTATTTCATCGCCGGACAGTCCCTGGACGACGTCATCTCAGGCTATCGCACACTCACGGGTAAGGCTTCCCTCTATCCGAAGTGGGTGCTGGGCTTCTGGCAGAGCCGCGAGCGCTATAAGACGCAGCAGGAGGTTGTGGAGACGCTGGGCGAGTTCCGCAAGCGCCACATTCCCATTGATAACATCGTGCAGGACTGGAACTATTGGAAACTCGATTCGTGGGGCGACCACACCTTCGAGGCATCGCGCTATCCCAATCCGCAGCAGATGCTCACCGATGTGCACCAGATGCACGGCCGCTTTATGATCTCGGTCTGGCCGAAGTTCTACGACACCGTCGACAACTACAAGGAGTTGGACAAGAACGGCTGGATGTATCACCAGGCCGTGAAGGACGACATCCACGACTGGCTGGGCTTCCGCGGCTCGTTCTACGATGCCTACGACGCTGGTGCCCGCAAGATGTTCTGGCGGCAGATGGACGAAAAACTCTACTCGGGCCTTGCTCTCAAGGGAACAAAACACTCAACTCTCAACGCTCAACTCTCCACTCTCATCGATGCTTGGTGGATGGATGCCTCGGAGCCGAATGTGCGCGACTGCACGCCCATGTGGTACAGAAAGGCCCTCTGTGGTCCCACCGCCCTAGGTACGTCGACGGAATACTTCAACGCCTACAGCACCGTGAACGCCGATGCTATCTACAACGGCCAGCGCTCAGTTTGGAAGGGAAAGAAGGACGAGCCGCGCGTGTTCCTGCTCACCCGTAGCGGTTTTGCCGGCGAGCAGCGCTATTCAACGGCTACGTGGAGCGGCGATATCGGCACTCGCTGGGAGGATATGCGTGCGCAGATGACGGCCGGACTGAACTACTCGATGTCGGGCGTGCCCTTCTGGGGTATGGACCAGGGAGGATTCTGCGTGGAGAATCGCTATGTGGCTGCCCAGCAGCTCTTCGACCAGACGGGTCAGGAGAATGAAGACCTGAAAGAGTGGCGCGAGTTGCAGACCCGCTGGAACCAGTTTGGCGCTTTCATCCCGCTGTTCCGTGCTCACGGCCAGTGGCCGCTGCGTGAAATCTGGAATATTGCACCCGACGAGCACCCTGCCTACCAGTCGTTCGTCTACTACGACAAGCTGCGCTATCGCCTCATGCCCTACCTCTACTCGTTGGCCGGATGGGCACACTTCAAAGACTATACGCTGATGCGAGCTCTGGTGATGGACTTCAACGGCGACCGTCGTGTGGAGGATATCGGCAACCAATGGATGCTCGGTCCGGCGCTGATGGCCTGTCCCGTGGGCTACTACAGGGCACGCAACCGCTCGGTATACTTCCCGAAGCAATGTGGCTGGTACGACCTCTACACAGGTGAGCACCTACAAGGCGGACAGCGATTGGTTGTCGACGCACCCTATGAGCGCATTCCCGTCTTCGTTCGCGAAGGTGCCATCATCCCGTTTGGTCCGGAGATGGAGTGGAGCGATGAGAAACCTGCTGAACTCATCAATCTCTATGTCTATGAGGGTCAGAACGGCGAGTTCCAACTCTATGAGGACGAGGGAACCAATTACAACTACGAGAAGGGCAAGTATGCGACGATTCAGATTACCTATGACGATGTGGCAAAGACAGTTTCGTTTGGCAAGCGCGCGGGTTCGTTCCCGGGAATGCTGAAGCAGCGTCGGTTCAATGTGGTGCTTGTCTCAAAAGACAATGCCCGCGAACTGAATCTTGACAATCCCGAGGGTAAGATGGTGCAGTATGAAGGAAAACCTGTAACCATCAAACTCTGAAGGAAAAGATAGATATCAAGAGGGGTTATGATTGCCAAAGACTCGTTCATTGACGCATGATGACACCTGTGAAACATTTTGAAACGAATATGCTACAAATCGTTAAGTTTTTGTGCAGATAAGTCTTGATAGTTTCGAATAAAACTTGTAAATTTGCAGCATTGAAAACATGAAAATATAACATCAAAAACATGACAACAGACAAAGGAAACAAAGGCTACCTGATTTCGATAGTAATGGTAGCAGTGCTCGGCGGCTTGCTCTTCGGTTACGACACCGCCGTTATCTCTGGAGCCGAAAAAGGCTTGCAGGCATTCTTTATGGGTGCTAAGGATTTCACCTACACAGACGGTCTTCATGGTTTCACATCTGCCTCTGCGCTGATCGGATGTATTATTGGTTCGGCGTTGAGCGGCTTGCTGGCCTCCAACCTTGGTCGTAAGCGCGCGCTGATTGTTGCGGGTTTGCTGTTCTTCATCTCTGCCCTCGGCAGCATGAATCCCGAATTCATGTTCTTTAAGCATGGCGAGCCCACATATTCGCTGCTGATCATGTTCAACGTCTATCGTATCATTGGTGGAATTGGCGTGGGTTTGGCTTCAGCCATTTGTCCGATGTATATTGGAGAGGTGGCGCCGAGTGAAATTCGCGGTATGCTCGTGTCTTGGAACCAGTTTGCGATTATCTTTGGTCAGTTAGTCGTTTACTTTGTGAATTTCCTCATCCTTGGCGAACACACCAATCCCGTTATCGAGTCGATTGGTCAGGGTGTGAATGCAGTTGCTCCTAACAGCGACCCCTGGACGATTGCAACCGGCTGGCGCTACATGTTCGGCTCTGAGGCAGTTCCCGCAGGTCTGTTCACGATTTTGATTTGCTTCGTGCCTGAAACTCCTCGTTATCTCGTGATGATTCGTCAGGATGAGAAGGCATTGAATATTCTCTCGAAGATTAATGGAACGACGAAGGCTCAGCAGATTCTGCAGGACATCAAGGAGACAATCACTGTTCGCACGGAGAAGATGTTCACCTATGGCTATCTCTGCATCTTTGTTGGCATCATGCTTTCAGTCTTCCAGCAGGCAGTCGGCATCAATGCTGTACTTTACTATGCTCCCCGAATCTTCGGCGATATGGGAATGACGAACCCGATGGTGAATACCGTTGTAATGGGTGTCGTGAATATTCTCTTCACCCTCGTAGCCGTATTTACGGTAGAGAAACTTGGTCGCAAGCCTCTGCTCATCTGCGGTTCTCTGGGAATGGCTATCGGCGCTTTTGGCGTTGCGTTGACTTTCGGACATGCAGGACTGGAGATGATTACGATGCTTTCCATCATGGTCTACTCGGCTTCGTTCATGTTCTCGTGGGGTCCGATTTGCTGGGTGCTCATTGCCGAAATCTTCCCGAACACCATTCGTGGTGCAGCTGTCGCTGTGGCTGTTGCCTTCCAGTGGATTTTCAACTTCATCGTCAGCTCTACCTTTGTGCCGATGTTCAATATGCACCTTACCGAGGGTGACGACTTTGGCCACTGGTTCACCTATGGTCTCTATGGTATCATCTGCGTAATTGCCGCTATCTTCGTTTGGAAGCTCGTTCCCGAGACTAAGGGAAAGACGCTTGAGGACATGACGAAGTTGTGGAAAAGAAAGTCAGTCAGTGAATAAGGTAAATATAAATTGTAAACTCGTAAATATCCGCATATGAAACAGTACCTTCTCGGCTTCGACGTTGGTAGTTCCTCCGTGAAAGCCTCATTAGTTGATATTGAATCTGGTCAGTGTGCCGCATCGGCTTTCTATCCTGAGAGCGAGGCTCCTATCAAGGCCGTTCGCGCAGGCTGGGCAGAGCAGTCTCCTGAAGATTGGTGGCAGTATCTGAAGTTGTCGCTGCGTAAGATTATGGCAGAGACAGGTGCCACAGGTGAACAGATTCGTGCTATCGGTATTTCTTATCAGATGCACGGTCTGGTCTGTGTCGACAAAGCGGGCAAACCCCTTCGCGACGCCATCATTTGGTGCGATTCGCGTGCAGTGCCCTATGGTGAGAAAGCCTTCAATGAACTGGGTAGCGAACAGTGCCTGAGCCATTTGCTGAATTCGCCCGGAAACTTCACAGCATCTAAACTCGCATGGGTAAAGGAGAATGAGCCCGAACTGTTTGCAAAGATTGACAAGATGATGTTGCCGGGTGACTATATTGCCCTGAAACTCTCGGGTGAGTGCAACACAACCGCCAGTGGACTTTCCGAAGGAATGCTTTGGGATTTCCAGGAAGAGCGTCCTGCTAAGTTCTTGATGGACTATTTTGGATTCCCGGAGACGATTCTGCCTAAAGTGGTGCCCACTTTCTCCGTTCAGTCACAGGTTTCGGCATCAGCAGCCGAAGAACTTGGTTTGAAGGCAGGCACGCCAATTAGTTATCGTGCAGGCGACCAACCCAATAACGCCTTGTCGCTCAACGTATTCAACCCAGGTGAGATTGCTGCAACAGCAGGAACTTCTGGAGTTGTCTATGGTGTGCTGGGCGAGGTGAACTACGACCCGAAGAGCCGCGTGAACACATTTGCTCACGTTAATCATACGGCAGAAGCAAGTCGCCTCGGTGTGCTTCTCTGCATCAATGGAACTGGAATTCTGAATGCCTGGATGCGCCGAACAGTGGCTCCCGAGGGCATTAGTTATAGCGAGATGAATGACCTGATGGCTGCTGTGCCTATCGGCAGTGAGGGCGTGAGCGTCATTCCGTTTGGCAATGGTGCTGAGCGTGTACTTGAGAATAAAGAGGTTGGTGCTTCCATTCACGGCATCAACTTTAACAAGCACTCGAAAGCCCATCTCATGCGGGCCGCCCAGGAAGGCATCGTGTTCTCCTTCTGCTACGGAATGGAAATCATGCGTCAGATGGGAATGCAGATTCAGAAGATTCATGCAGGTCGCGCCAATATGTTCCTCAGCGACATCTTCCGTCAGACATTGGCTTCGACGAGTGGTGCTACGATTGAGTTGCTTGAGACTGATGGCTCGGTAGGAGCAGCCAAGGGTGCAGGTATCGGATGTGGCCTTTATAAGGATCACGACGAAGCCTTTGCTTCACTGAAGCGCCTTGCGGTGATTGAACCCGATGAGGCTCGTCGCAACGAATACCTTGCTGCCTATGAAAACTGGAAGCAGGTGCTGATGAAGAATTGCTAATGATATAGAAGAAAGAAATATAACGAACAATTAAAAACAGAAAAAGTATGAAAGAGTATTTCCCGTTTATCGGTAAGGTTCCTTTCGAGGGAACAGAGAGCAAGAACGTGTTGGCATTCCACTATTACGAGCCTGAGCGCGTCGTGATGGGCAAGAAGATGAAGGACTGGCTGAAGTTCTCAATGGCCTGGTGGCACACACTCTGCCGCGCCAGCAGCGACCAGTTCGGTGGCGAGACCCGCGCCTACGAGTGGTATGAGGCCGAAGACCCCGTACAGCGTGCCAAGGAGAAGATGGACGCAGGCTTCGAGTTTATGGACAAGTTGGGCATCAACTACTTCTGCTTCCACGATGTGGACCTCATTGAGGAGGCCGACACCATCGCTGAGTATGAGGAGCGCATGAAGGTCATCACCGACTACGCGCTGGAGAAGATGAAGCAGTATCCCAACATCAAGTTGCTCTGGGGAACCGCCAATGTCTTCGGCAACAAGCGCTACATGAACGGTGCTGCCACCAA
>JAILFH010000019.1 GCA_024697645.1 Prevotella sp. | reverse complement strand
TGGTTCTTCTGCAATTTAGTTGAAAAGTAAATGCTCCATCACCATTTTGTTTCTGAGCAGTTCAATACCCGCCCTTCCGTACATTAACCGTTTTATGGCTTTCAGTTTGTTGACAAACCCTTCCGTTATTCCGTTAGTAACATTACGCGAGTTCGATGAATTATAATTCATTGAAAAGTTGGTAATTAGCAATATTTCAGTTCCTTTGCGGTAACTAAACAACAAATGTTCACGAAAGATATCGCAAATGTTTACCGAGGACAAAGTTACAGAATTTTTTTTGATGGCAGATGATTCTTGCAAGTTTTTTGATTCAATGATGCAAAATATACTATTCCCATGCCCTTAAAGCACAATACCACCGTTCTGGCACACTTTCCAAGTCAGAAGTCATGGTGATCATGATTCCAACAAGGCTTGCATGATCCAACTTCAAAATAGGCACGACTTCGAGGAAGAAGTTCATCATAAAAAGAATCCGCAATGCCTGTTGGAGGCACTGCGGATTTTGGAAATGTTCTCTCCGATTGGAGAAAAGCAAAATGATTTGATGTTGAACCCCTACGTTATAAAATTAGTGAATCTTACTGGATAGGGGAACAAATTTTTAGATACCCAACTTCTTGCGGATGTCTGCGGGGATAGCGTTCTTGTTGATGAGGTAGTCCATCGTGTTAGCAGCGATGAAAGCCTTGGTCATGTACCAAACGCCCTTGTAGTCGCCAGTCTCACCCCATGAGTTCTTCACCATGTAGTACTCCTTACCGTTCTGGTCCTTGGCAATACCGAAGATGTGCATGCCGTGATCGTCGGTGAGTTCCCAGTTGTCGAAGCGCTCCTGACGCAATTCCTGTGTAACGTTCACCTCAGGAACCTTGCAGCCCAGTGAGTCGAGGATGCTGGTCTTCTTGGCGGGAGCGAGTTTCAGCCAGCGAGCCATATCGCTACCTGCGAGGCTCTCAGTGGCCTTGGTGTCGACGGCATAGGCCAGACCCTTGCGAGTGAAGCCGTCTTCCGAAACGTCACCACCCCAGGCAACAGTGTAGCCCTGCTCAATAGCATTGTCGATGACTTCCATCATTTCCTCCATCGGCAGGTTGTAGGACTGCGGGAAACGCCAGTTGTCCTGAACCTCCACAGCGAATGTAGTGTAGAAAGGATGATGGGTGTAGGAAGTGATTGAAACATAGTCGTCGAGGTTCAGACCGAGTGTTCCCATGAACGACTTCGGAGTATACTCTCTGCCTTCGAATGTGAACTTCTCGGGGCACTCGCCCAGATAAGCGTCGAGGATGCCCTGGAAGCCGACCTTCCACTGGTTGGAGATCTTCTTGGCAGAACTCTTCGAGACAGCAGCCACATAGGGCTCGAGCACTGAGAAGAACTCATTGAAGTTGTTCAGCGAGTCGCCATAGAGCGAGCCGGGGAAGGGCATTGCGTCCTCGGGGCAGATGCCGTGGGTCTTCAGCGTAGCGAGAACGTCCTCAGACGAACCACCCTGAGCAAACTGACAGTCGCCATGATAGCGAACCACCTGAATGGCGCGGTCCATGTAGGTCTTGTTGGCGATGAACGACTCGCAGAGGTCGTACTTCTTTCCAGTAGCCTTCAGGATCTCAGCCTCAAAGAAAGAAACGGTGGAGTAGTCCCAGCACGTGCCTGAACGGTTCTGGTCTTTCATCGAAGTGACGGGAATTTCCTTCACGATGGTGAAGACGGGTTTGTTACTTGGTTTCTTGGCAGTCTTCTTCTTGGCTGCAGATACGCTACCTACTGCTACGAACAGAGCCAGCGCAAGTGTAAGAAATTTTTTCATTGTGTTTAAAAATATTGATTAATTGAATCTCAGATTTTGATGTCAGTTAGTTAGTTGTTGGCCATGAATTCTTCGACATCCTTCGGATGATAGGGGATACGCTTTTCGCCGATGAAGCGGCAGCCGTCCTTGGTGATGAGGATGTCGTCTTCGATGCGAATACCGCCGAAGTCCTTGTATTTCTCGAGTTCGTCGAAGCAGAGGAACTCAGCGCAGTGTCCGCTCTTGCGCCAGTCGTCGATGAGGGCGGGGATGAAGTAGATGCCCGGCTCGTCGGTGACAACAAATCCTTCCTCCAGACGGCGTCCCATGCGAAGGGCGTTTGTGCCAAACTGGTCGAGAATCGGGCGGGTCTCCTCGTCGAAGCCCACATTGATCTGGTCGAGGTTCTCCATATCATGAACGTCCATTCCCATCATGTGGCCCAGTCCGTGAGGCAGGAACATGGCGTGAGCGCCAGCGCGTACGGCTTCCTCAGTGTCGCCCTTCATCAGTCCGAGTTCCTTCAGACGGTCGGTCATCAGGCGGCAGACGGCGAAGTGGCAGTCCTTATACTTCACACCAGGCTTGGCGACGTTCAGCACCAAGTCGTGACAATCCTCTACAATCGAATAGATGTCGAGTTGGCGCTGGGTGTAGCGGCCGCTCACGGGCATGGTGCGGGTGTTGTCGGAACAATAGTTGTTGACGGTCTCGGCACCGCAGTCGCAGAGCGCCAGACGGCCTGCCTCCAGCGGACGCAGCGAGGGAGCACCGTGCATAATCTCACCGTGCTGGGAGAAGATGGTGGCGAAACTCACCTGAGCGCCGTAGGAATGGGCGATTCCGTCGACCTGACCAGCGATGTACTTCTCGGTGACACCGGGCTTGATGAGACGCATGGCGGTAGTGTGCATCATGTAGCCAATCTCTGCGGCGCGCTCCAGTTCCTCAATTTCCTCCTGAGTCTTGGCAGAGCGCATCTTCACGACGGCCATGATGAGTTTCATCGAGGCGGCCTTCTTCTGCTCTGAGGGATGAATGCCGAGCAGGTCCATGAGTTGAATCTTGATGTCGTGACGATAGGGCGGCAGGAAATGAATCTGGCGACCCTTGGTGCGGGCCTCGTCGCAGATGGTCTTCAACTGAGCCATCGGAGCGGAATTGTTTACTCCCACCTGGGCAGCGAGGTCGGCAACGCTGTCGACGGATCCGTACCAGACGATGTCTTCAATGTCGATGTCGTCGCCAATGAGCATCTCGCAGTCGTTGTCGATGTCGATAACACCCACGAGCCCATCGCGCTGCTGTCCGAAATAGTAGAGGAACGAGGAGTCCTGACGGAACGGATAGTACGCGTTGTTGGGATAGTTGTTGGGTGACTCGTTGTTGCCGAAAAGTACCACAACGCCATTGCCTACCAGTTGTTTCAACTGGTTGCGGCGATCAATATAGGTTTGTTTCTTGAACATGTTTTTGCAATATATTTAGTCGTTGTGGGTACAAAGGTAATAATTTTTTATAACAATGTGGATTTATAGAAGTTAAAGAAATTAAAGAAACGGTAGAAATGAAGAATTCTTTGTATATTTGCAGCCAAATTTTTTTACGGTGATGACAATCGACAATCAAACTGGACTTGTACTCGAAGGTGGGGGCATGCGCGGCGTTTTTACGAGCGGCGTGCTTGACGCGTTCATGAAAAACGACCTGACGTTTCCCTACGTGGTCGCCGTTTCTGCAGGCGCCTGCAACGGTATGAGTTACGTGAGCCGCCAGCCCAGACGCGCGAGGCTGTCGAATATCGAGATGCTCGAGAAATACGACTATATCAGCCTGCGCCATCTGGTGAAGCAGGGATGCATCTTCGACCCTGTGCTGCTCTACGACAAACTGCCTTACGAGTTGCTGCCGTTCGACTTCGATACGTTCTTCCAGAGTCCGACTACGTTCGAGATGGTGGTGACGAACTGCAAGACGGGTCTCGCCGAATATCTCTCCGAGCGTCACGATCGCCAGCGCTCACTCGACATCGTGCAGGCTTCGAGTTCGCTGCCCTACGTGAGCAAGATGGTGATGGTGGACGGGAAGCCGATGCTCGACGGTGGTATTGTGGACTCGATTCCCGTGGAGCGGGCGATGAGTCAGGGCTATACGAAGAACGTGGTAATCCTCACCCGAAACAGTGGCTATCGGAAGACGGGGCACGACTATAAGATTCCGCATTTCATCTATTCGGACTATCCTCGCCTGAGAGTGGCGCTGAGCAGAAGGCTTGAAGCCTACAATCGCCAACTCGAACTTGTCGAGAAACTGGAGAAGGAGGGTAGTGTGTACTGCCTGCGTCCCGAGCGTCCGCTGGAGGTCGACAGAATCGAGAAAGACACCCAGAAACTGGAGCGGCTGTATGAGGAGGGTCTGCAGATTGGCGACCGATTCTGTAAGCAGTTGAGGAAGTGGGGGACTTTCCAAGGTAACAGAGTAACAAGGTGACAAAGTAACATTCGAGGACGAGTTCCGCCGTTTGCGGCTTTAAGATTTGAGCGTTCCCCATGGGGAAGCGGCCTAAGCCAAAGGACTTCAGAAGACAACCCGAACAACGAGAGACAAATAGATTTTGATTCCGAAAACAACACGAAAAAGGGCGAAAAGAACGAAAATTTTTACAACGGAAATAAATAGAAATAAACGGAAGAAACGAAAATTTTTTAATTCCGAAAATAAACAGAACTTTTGGAGCAGCGAATGCTATCAAGTTTACTTGTTTGGCTGAGTCGTGACAAAAGTTGGCGGAGCCAAATAAAGCGAAATACTCGAAAATATTTTACCTGCAAACAACTTAAAGTTCTTGTTAAATAAATAGAATGCAATCCACTGGTAAACAGTAGATTGCATTCGTTGTTTTATGTAAGTGTTGAGAGATGTTGTACTTGAAATTGAAATCAGAAACGGGAGCGTAAGGGACTGACGTCTGAACTCCCGAATTTCTGCACTTCTGCACTCCTGCACTCCCGTACTCCTGAACTCCTGATTTAAACGATCTCGCGTCCGAACGGAGTCAGTGCGATGTGGGCGAGTTTGAAGTGTTGTTTGCCGAAGGGGATGCCAATGATGGTGATGTAGAACAGGCAACCGAAGAGGATGTGGGTGAGCCAAATCCAGATGCCGCCAATGAAGAACCACAGCACGTTCATGCCAGCATTGAGACAACCACTTGTAGGCTTTTTCTTCACCTGAGAGCCGAAGGGCCACAGGGCGAGCAGACCCAGTTTCATGGATTGCAGGCCGAACGGAATGCCGATGATAGTGACCATCATCACCAAACTTGCAGTGAAGTACTCGATGGCGACCTCTATGCCGCCAAATACCAACCAGATAATGTTGCCTAAAAGTTTCATTTTTCTCTTTTTTTGTTTGTTATTGATGCCCGCTTGGAGTAAATTCCGTGCTTGGGGCTGTTGTTATTCACCGATATTTCATCGATGTTCTTTACTTCTAGACGAATCAGAGTAGTCATTTGTTGCAACTGAGCGTGATTTTTTTGTGATAGACTGAGAAATTCTTTTTACAACAGAAATTTTAATTGATTGGGCATTGGTATAGCCCTGGGCTAGAAATCCTGCAAATAACCGCTACGCGGGAAATTTTGGGCGCTCATAGTCGCGCCTAGTAGATGCGTTAGCGACAATCTGTTTAATCAATCACAATTTGAATAAAAAATCTTTTGCCCCTGTAGGGCGACTCAGGACATATACAACAAAATACCCAGGGCGCTGCCCTGGGCTAGGAGCGAATTGGGCCTTCAGCCCGTTTTTTTGATTACTTAAAACTCTGCCTCGTTTGGTCAGCGTTTTTTTATGTCACCCTTCTTGGCGCAAAGCGCCAATTGTTTTTAACTGTTTCCTTTTGTTTTCTTTTGTTTTCTAACGGCCGCCGACGGCGGAACCTATCGACGAACTCTTGAACCTTTGAACTTTTGAACTAGGCGCTTGCGCCGTTGAACTAGCCCGAAGGGCGTTGAACCGAGACGTAGTCGCTTTGAACTGCGCGTAGCGCCTAACTCATGGTTTCGAGTTCTTCGGAGAGTTGCATCCAGCGGTCGTTTTCCTCGTCGAGTTGTCGCATGGTCTGGGCGTATTCCTCAATGAGTTTCATGTCGGTGGCGTGCTCGGGCTTAGAGAGCAGCGAGTCCATTTCCTTGATGCGGGCTTCCATCTGCGCAATCTTGTCCTCACAAGCCTTCACGGCTTTCTCCACTCGCTTCACTTTCTTCTGCTGCTCCTTGCGCTCCGCATAGGATGCAGCGCCGCTTCGTCCTTCTTCCGTCAGGGTGGGGGATTGGCTCGCCGAAGCGTTGGAAGCGTTTGCTGACGACTGACTGCTCATCGCCAGATGCTGCTCAATGCTCATGTTCTCCAATGCCTGAGAGCCGTGATTAAGACTTCGTAGCCAGTCATAGATGCCGCCCAGATGTTCGCGGACGCGACCGCCACCGAATTCATAGACCTTCGTGACCAGACCCTCGAGGAACTCACGGTCGTGACTAACGATGATCGCGGTGCCGTCGAACGCGCGAATGGCTTCCTTCAGCACATCCTTCGACTGCATATCGAGATGATTCGTGGGCTCGTCGAGAATGAGCAGATTCACGGGCTCCAGCAGCAGACGAATCATCGCCAGACGGCTTCGCTCACCACCCGAGAGCACTTTCACCTTCTTCTCCGACTCCTCACCGCCGAACATGAACGCACCGAGAATATCGTTGATGCGCAAGCGAATCTCGCCGCGAGCCACATAATCAATGGTCTGATGAACCGTTAGCGATTCGTCGAGCAACTGAGCCTGATTCTGAGCGAAATAGCCAATCTGCACGTTATGGCCAATTTTCAACTGACCGTCGAAGGGAATCTCGCCCATGATACACTTCACGAGCGTCGACTTTCCCTCACCGTTCTTACCGACAAACGCCACCTTCTCGCCGCGCTTCAGAATGAAACTAACGTCGGAGAACACCTGATGGTCGCCGTAGGCCTTGCCCACCTCGTCGCAGATGATAGGATAGTCGCCACTGCGGAGACAAGGCGGAAACTTCAGATGCATAGCCGAGTTGTCAACCTCGTCGATTTCGATGGGCACAATCTTCTCCAACTGTCGGATTTTCTGCTGCACCTGAACAGCCTTTGTCGCCTGATAGCGGAAGCGGTTGATGAAGTCGCGAGCCTCCTGAATCTCGCGTTGCTGATTCTCGAAAGCACGCAGTTGCTGTTCGCGGCGCTCCTTACGCAGCACCACGTATTCGTCGTATTTCACACGATAGTCGATAATCTGTCCACAGGAAATCTCCAGCGTGCGGTTGGTCACATTATTTATAAATGCGCGGTCGTGACTGACCAGTACAACGGCCGAGGCACTTGTGGCAAGAAACTGCTCCAGCCACTGAATCGACTCGATGTCGAGATGGTTCGTGGGCTCGTCGAGCAGCAGCACGTCAGGTCGCTGCAGCAGAATCTTCGCCAGTTCGATACGCATGCGCCAACCACCCGAGAACTCAGCAGTAGGGCGGTCGAAGTCAGAACGGAGGAATCCCAGACCCATCAGCGTGCGTTCCATCTCGGCCTCGTAGCCCTCGCCACCAAGCATCAGGAAGCGCTCGTGCTCCTGAGTGAACTTCTCCACAAGCGCCATATATTCGGGCGTCTCGTAGTCGGTGCGCTCAGCCAGTTCGCGTTCCATTCGACCGATTTTCTCCTTCAGTCGGGTGGTGTCGGCGAAGGCCTTGCGCGTTTCTTCCTTCACGGTAGTCTGGTCGGCCAACTGCATCACCTGCGGCAAATATCCAATCGTCGTGTCGTTCGGAATGTTCACCGTTCCACTCGTCGCCTGCTGTTGTCCACAGAGAATCTTCAGCAGCGTCGACTTGCCTGCTCCGTTCTTACCGACAAGCGCGATTCGGTCGCGGTCGTTGATGACGAAACTCGCCTCGCTGAACAGCGGTTTCACGCCAAACTCCACTTTTAAGTTGTCAACTGATATCATTTGAATTGATGAATTTTCATTTGTGACTGCAAAGTTAGTAGAAAAAATTCAGAAATCTTCGATTTTCTCTGCATAAACGCATAAATTTGTGCAAATTGCTCATTGAACTTAGTCTGAGCCGAAGAGGAAGTAGTTGGGGGAAGAGGGGAGAGTCAATCGGCAGAGGAATGACGAAGCAATCGGTTCGCGAATGATAAAAAATCACCGAAAGTCGTGGTGGAATGAAGAATTTATTGTAACTTTGCAGCAATATAATTGATCTCCAAACACATTTAGCAAATGAAAAGATTTTCGCTTTTTCTGATTTTGTCGGTGTGGAGTTTGTTCTCATTCAATGCTTTAGCCGATACCAGGCTTGAGGCAGAGAAGGCCCCTTATAGCAATTGTACCGTTGTGACCGATAGCAAGTATTCTGCTGGAAAAGCGCTCGAACTAACTGAGAGCAGTGCCAAGATTACGTTCACCTATAGCGCTACGGTGAGAGGAAAATACACCATCTACGTGGGCTACGACGCGCTCTATGGAGAGAAGATGGTGAATATGTCGGTCAACGGCAGCGGGAGTACGTTTAAGGTGAGCGGTCGGACGGAATCGGCTGTAGGCACCTATATTATGAATAAGGGCAAGAACACCATCATCATCACGCCTAGTTGGACGTGGTTCCGCATTGACTACATCCGAATAGAAACAAGCGAGAGCAGCGTGGAGTTCAACATTTCCGAAACGCCCATTGACGCCAATGCAACAGACGGAGCGAAGGCGCTCTATACGTTCCTCAACGAGAATTTCGGCAAGAAAACCATTTCGGGTATGATGACGGGCGATATGGGTTCGGCCAATGGCAACATCACCCAGCACGACGACATTCAGGCCGTGTATAAGGTGTCGGGTAAGTATCCCGCCCTCATCGGCTTCGACTTCCTCTTTGCGACTGGAAGCAAGGAGAACGACGCCTGGAATAAGACATATACGACCAATATGATCAAACTGGCTATGGACACGTGGAAGCGAGGTGGGTTGCCCGCCTTCACTTGGCACTGGCGTGATCCGAGCCGCAGCACATTCGAATTCTATACCGACAAGTCGACAGTGAAGATTTCCGACGCGCTGAATGCAGATGGCAGCTGGAACACCTCGTCGACGCTCTATCGCTATTTCATCAGGGATATTGATAAGATTGCCAATTACTTCCTGACGTTGCAGCGTAACGGTATGGCTTGCATCTTCCGCCCGCTCCACGAGGGAAGTGGAGGCTGGTTCTGGTGGGGTCGCGAGGGTGCGACGAACTTCATCAAACTCTATCGGCTAATCTACGACGAAATGGTGAACGTGAAGGGTGTTCACAATGTCATCTGGGTGTGGAACGCTGCTGAGGACGATCAGGACTGGTGTCCGGGAGACGACTATTACGATGTGGTATCGCTCGATATCTACAACGATGATTCCGACTATTCGAGCAACTATGTCGCCTTCGATAAGGTGAAGACGAATACCGAGGGCAAGAAGATTGTAGCGCTCTCGGAGAACGGACCGATTCCCGACATCGACAAGGAGTTCGACGAGGAGGCAGTCTGGTCGTGGTGGATGCCTTGGTATCAGACGTGGGACGGGAAGTTTGTCGACAAGACCAGTGCTGCCGAGTGGAAGAAGTGTATGAACGACGAACGCGTGATCACGCTCGAGGACCTATCTGCTGGATGGGACGTCTATGCGGGTATCTCGTCGTCTGAAAGCACTCATAACGAAGCAGACGACGCTATCTACGATTTGCAGGGTCGTCGCCTGAGGGAGGTTCCCACGAAGGGCATCTACATTCGCGGAAACAAGAAGATTCTGGCACGATAGGCCACAAATGAGACAATTCATATGAGAATAGATATTATCACAGTATTGCCCGAGATGATTGAGGGATTCGTCCACGAAAGCATTCTCGCAAGGGCAGAGAAGAAGGGGTTGGCGGAGATTCGGCTGCACAATCTCAGAGACTACACACTCGACAAATGGCGCCGTGTGGACGACTATCCCTATGGCGGCTTTGCGGGAATGGTGATGCAGTGTGAACCGATTGACCGCTGTATCTCGGCGCTGAAGGCCGAACGCGACTATGACGAGGTGATTTTCACGTCGCCCGACGGTGAGCAGTTCAATCAGCACGTGGCTAATGAACTCTCGTTGCTGAACAACATCATCATCCTCTGTGGTCATTATAAAGGCATTGACCATCGGATTCGCGAACATCTGATTACTCGCGAAATCAGTATCGGAGACTATGTGCTGACGGGTGGCGAACTCGCTGCTGCGATTATGGCCGATGCGATTGTGAGAGTGGTACCTGGAGTGATTGGCGACGAGCAGAGCGCGCTCAGCGACTGCTTCCAGGACGATATGCTCTCAGCACCTATCTATACGCGTCCCGCTGACTATAAAGGCTGGAAAGTTCCCGAGGTGTTGCTTTCGGGCAACGAGGCGAAGATTAAGCAGTGGGAGTTTGAACAGGCGATGGAACGAACGAAGAGGTTGAGGCCAGACTTGTTGAAGTAGCACCTTCCAAAGTAACAAGGTAACAAAGTAACAAGGTAACAAAGTAACAAGGTAACTTTCCAAAGAACCAGAGTAACTTTCCAAAGTAACAAGGTGACAAAGTAACTTTAGAAAATAACGAAATAACAAGGAAACTAAATAACTTGACAAATAAATTAGAAAAAAGATGAAAAAACTAATTGCAAAACCTCAATTGGGCTTTGGTGAGGCTGTGAAACTCGCCTGTAGCCGCATTACGCAAATGAGCGGACGTTCGCGCCGTTCGGAGTTCTGGTGGTTCATGTTGGCCTTCATCGTGTGCTATTTCGTTTTGAGCAACATTCTGTCCGTTGTTCTATCGATTGTCGCAGCACAGGTCCTCGCTTCATTGATTATGCTGATTGCTCTGCCCATTACCGCGCGCCGCCTGCAAGACTCGGGCAAGAGCCGCTGGTGGGTCATCATCAGTTGGTTGGCTAATACGGTCTATTCCGTCTACTTCGCTCAGTCGGACGCTATGGAAAATCTCTTGAGCGTGAATCCTGACCCCACAGCGCTGATGGGACTTGCTTCCGATCCCGTATTTATGGTGAGCGGTCTCATTCAGACGGTAACGGCTCTGGCCACATTCATTTTCTGCCTTCTCGACAGTACGCCTGGTCCCAACAAATATGGCGAATCGCCTAAATATGTGGTGCTGGAACAAGACGACGAACCGCAGAAGACGGCAGACGTTCAGACGATTTAGAAGTTCTGAATTATAGTTCAGGGCAATTGTGTCAATAGTACCAAAGCCGTAGTTCGGTCTATCGACGTAGTTCTAATTGAATCATAGTTCGGTCTATCGGTTCAATTGAATTGAAATTTGGTTCGGACCTTCGACTCAATTCGAATTTGTATTGGTCGAAACTTAAAATTATCGGGCATTCCTTTGGTTGGGTGCCCGTTTTTGTTTATCTTTGCAGTCGATAATGTTCAATGCAAAAACATATATTTGTTAAAATGAAAATGAGTAAGATGATCCCGATGCTGGCTCTGATGGTAATGCCTACTGTTGGACTGGCACAGAACAAATCGGGCCTCAAGATGGAAAATCTTGATCAGACAGTACGTCCTCAGGACGATTTCTACATGTTTGCAACCGGTGGTTGGCAGAAACTGAATCCGCTGCCCGCAGCCTATTCGCGTTTCGGCAGTTTCGACCAGTTGCAGGAAGACAACAACAAGCGCATCAACTCGATTCTCGACGAGTTGGGCAAGAAGAAGTTTGCTGAAGGCACCACCGAGCGCAAACTCTCCGACTTCTACAAACTCGCGATGGACTCTGTTCGTCGCAATCAGGAGGGCATTGCACCCGTGAAGCCTCTTCTCGACGAGATGGAAGCCGCTCGCACGAAGGCTGACCTGCAGAAGGTTCAGCAGAAGTACGCTGTGTTCGGCTATGGTGTTCCCTTCGGTTCGTATTTCGGTGCCGACGAGAAGAATGTGACGATGAACATTCTGAACGTCTCTCAGGGTGGACTGACCCTTGGACAGCGCGACTATTATCTGAACAACGACGAGGCAACGGTGAAGATTCGTGAGGCTTATCGCGAGCACATTGCCCGTATGTTCCAACTCTTCGGATTCTCGAAGGAGCAGGCTGAGGCTAAGCGCGACGCTATCTTCCGCTTCGAGACTTCGCTGGCGCTGATTTCGAAGAGCCGCACTGAATTGCGCGACCCGCAGGCCAACTACAACAAGATGACGCTCGACGAGGTGAAGGCTCTCTGCCCGAACATTCCGTTTGAGTCAATGGCTAATGCTCAGGGCATCAGCAGCAACCTCATTCAGGAGATGATTGTCGGTCAGCCGAAGTTCATGGAAGGTGTCGACAAACTGCTTGCCGCCATGAGCGCCGACGACCTTCGCGCCTATATGGAGTGGGATGTGATTTCTGGCTCTTGCTCGCTACTCAGCGACGATATTCGTGAGGCCAACTTCGACTTCTTCGGTCGCACGATGACGGGACGTAAGCAGGACTATCCACTTTGGAAGCGTGCTACGAACTCTGTTCAGGGTGCTATGGGTGAGGCCCTCGGTAAGATGTACTGCGAGCGCTACTTCCCCGCTTCGTCGAAGAGCAAGATGGAGCAGTTGGTGAAGAACCTTCAGACGGCTCTCGGTGAGCGCATCAACGAGCAGAAGTGGATGGGCGACTCTACGAAGCAGAACGCTCAGGAGAAGCTCTCGGCATTCTACGTGAAGATTGGTTATCCCAACAAGTGGAAGGACTATTCCGAACTGACGATCGACCCCGCCAAGTCGTACTACGAGAACGTGATGGCCGTTCGCGTTTGGAGCCACAAGAAGCACATTGAGGAGAAGGCTGGTAAGCCCGTTGACCGCGACGAGTGGTTCATGACTCCTCAGACTGTGAACGCTTACTATAACCCCACTACCAACGAGATTTGCTTCCCCGCAGGTATTCTGCAGTATCCGTTCTTCGACCCGAAGGCTGATGAGGCATTCAACTATGGTGCTATCGGTGTAGTGATTGGTCACGAGATGACTCACGGATTCGACGATCAGGGTCGTCAGTTCGACTCGAAGGGCTACATGCACGACTGGTGGACTCCCAGCGATGCTGCTGGATTCAACGAGCGTGCTGACCTCTACGACCGCTTCTTCTCGGCTATTGAGGTACTGCCCGGACTGAACTCTAACGGTCGTCTGACCCTGGGTGAGAACCTTGCCGATCATGGTGGTCTGCAGGTTTCTTACACAGCCTTCAAGAACGCTACAGCCAAGAAGCCTCTGAAGAAGAAGGATGGCTTCACACCTGAGCAGCGTTTCTTCATGGCTTATGCTGGTGTCTGGGGACAGAACATCACTGAGCAGGAGATTCGTCAGCGCGTGAAGAACGATCCTCACTCTCTGGGTGAGTGGCGTGTGAATGGCGCTCTGCCTCACATCGACGCTTGGTATGAAGCCTTCGACGTGAAGCCCGGCGACAAGATGTATCTCCCGAAGGAGCAGCGTCTCGACCTCTGGTAAAATTTGTTCTGAGGGAATTCTTTAGAAACTAATTCTGAGGATTTTTCTCCAGAAACTAATTCTGAGGATTTTTCTTTAGAAACTAATTCTGAGGGATATTCTCTCGGATAATCAAACAATACGAACCACCAACAACGCTTTATGCCGAGTTGGTGGTTTTTCTTTTGTTATTGGAGGCTTTTTAGAGTGAAGGAAGGAATTATGGGAAAGGAGATAGGGACAAGGGGCAAGGAACAAGGGGCAAGAGATTACCCTTTCTCTCTGTTATATTCGAGGTAAGTTCTTTATGATATGAGTTTAAGCAGAGAAATTCGAGTCGGATTCTCAAAGTTAGGAGTTGAGCAGAAGAAATCGATTTGAGTTTTCGGAGTCAAGTGTTTAAGTAGAGAAGTGTAATCACAACTATCAACTATCAATTCTTAACTATCAACTAACTTCCTCTTACTTCTTATTTCTTGAATTAATTTGACGGAATCTTTCGTAGTTATCTGAAAATTTATTAATTTTGCAGATTGAAGTTATGATTTCAGGACAATAGTTCCTCCCGACAAGAAAATTACATACCTATTGAGATATGCCATTAAGAATTCCCGACGGGTTGCCCGCCATTGATCTACTGAAGCAGGAGAACATCTTCGTGATGAACGAAGGCCGCGCGCATGCTCAGGACATCCGACCGCTGAGGCTCGTGGTGCTGAACCTGATGCCCCTGAAGATTACGACAGAGACCGACTTGATTCGTCTGCTGTCGAACACGCCTTTGCAGATGGACCTCACGTTCATGAAACTTCAGAGCCACACGCCGAAGAATACGCCGATTGAGCACATGATGATGTTCTACAAGGCATTCGAGGAACTTCGCACGCAGAAGTTCGACGGAATGATTATCACCGGCGCGCCCGTTGAGCAGTTCGATTTTGAGGATGTTTCCTACTGGGACGAGATGAAGACGATTCTCGACTGGTCGCGAACCCACGTGACGAGTACGCTCTACATCTGCTGGGCGGCTCAGGCGGGACTCTATCATTTCTATGGCGTACCGAAATATCCGCTGGAGAAGAAGAAGTTCGGCATCTTCCGTCAGTATCCGCTCGTTCCGCAGGAGCCTATCTTCCGTGGTTTCGACGATGTATTCATGATGCCTCACAGTCGCCACACAGAAGTTCATCGGGAAGACATTGAGCAGCATTCGGAGTTGACGCTGCTGGCTGAAGGCGATGAGAGCGGCGTTTCGATGGTGATGGCGCGAGGCGGTCGTGAGTTCTTCATCACGGGACATCTGGAATATGCGTTCAACACGCTCGACAACGAATACAGACGCGATATGGCGCTCGGTCGGACGGATGTGGAAAAGCCGCAGAACTACTATCGCGGCGACAATCCCGACAACGGTCCGCTCGTCTCGTGGCGCGCTCACGGCAATCTGCTCTTCTCGAACTGGATCAATTACTACGTCTATCAGGAGACGCCTTACAATATTGAGGATATCGGTTAGTATCGGTTGTGGTTTTTCGTGTTGGCTTCGTTTCGGACAATGTCAGATGAGGCCGTCGGCATGAGAATCGCAGTGGGAATCGTAAGATGAGAAAACTCGAACTACTGGCACCAGCCAAGAATCTGGAATGTGGCATTGCTGCTGTGGAACACGGCGCAGATGCTGTCTACATCGGGGCTCCGCGCTTTGGTGCAAGGGCTGCTGCAGGCAACAGTGTTGAGGACATTGCCCAACTCTGCCGCTTTGCCCATCAGTTCGGTGCGAAGGTCTATGTGACGACCAACACTATCATCTACGACGACGAACTCAAGGACACTTTCCAACTCATAGACGAACTGAAACAGGCGGGAGTCGATGCGCTGTTGGTGCAGGATATGGCGCTGCTGCAGGTTGCTAAGGACAAGCAGATTCAGTTGCATGCCAGTACGCAGACCGACAATCGCACACCAGAGAAAGTCAGTTGGCTGCGCTCGTTGGGTTTCCGCCGAGTGGTGCTTGCGCGCGAACTATCATTGGAGGAGATTCGTGAGATTCACCGTCGGGAACCAGATGTGGAACTCGAGGTGTTCGTTCACGGTGCCCTTTGCGTGAGTTATAGCGGTCAGTGCTACATGTCGCAATATTGTCTGGGTCGTTCGGCCAATCGAGGCGAATGTGCGCAGATGTGCCGAATGAAATACGACCTGATTGATGCCGACGGAAACGAGATTGAGCATCAGCGTCATCTGTTGTCGCTGCGCGATTTGTGTCGCATTGATTCCTTGGAGGAATTGGCTGATGCGGGCGCGGTGTCGTTCAAGATTGAAGGTCGGTTGAAGGAAGTCGCCTATGTGAAGAATGTTGTGTCGGCTTATAGCAAGCGGCTCGACGCGCTTTGCGCCAAACGGCCGAAGGACTACGAGCGGGCCTCGAAGGGTAGGGTGACTTACTCCTTTGAACCCAATCTGCAGAAGACTTTCAACCGCGGTTTCACTGACTATTTCCTTCATTGCTACCGCGACGAGAAAGGCGTGCTGCAAGGTCGTCAGCCCGACATCGTCTCGCTCGATACGCCAAAGGCTCTGGGCGAGTATGTGGGCAAGGTGAAGGAACTGCGCCGCGATTCGTTCACGGTTTCGGGAATGGCGGCATTTGCCAATGGCGACGGACTTTGCTTCTTCAATGAGCGCAAGGAACTCGTTGGCTTCCGCGTGAATCGAGCCGAAGGCAATCGGCTGTTCCCACTGAAGATGCCCGAGGGATTGCGCCCAGGACTTGGTCTCTATCGCAACAAGGATGTTGCCTTCGAACGGCTGATGGCGGGAAACACCGCTGAGCGAAAGATGAAGGTGACGATGGTGTTCCGCAGTGTTGACGAAGGTTTCCAACTGGAGATGCGCGAGCAAGGGAAGGGTGAAGATAATGCAACTCTGGCCACTTGTCTGCTCCCGATGGCGCCCGACGAAAAGGCTCTGGCTCAGAAGCCTCAGACTGCAAACATCGTGGCTCAGTGCTCGAAACTGGGCAATACGCCGTTTGTGTGCGATGAGGTGAGGATTGAAGGCGAGGCCGATAGGTATTTCGTTCGCAGTAGCCAGTTGGCCGAACTCAGGAGGCAGTGTGTGGAGGAAGCGCTGGTGCAACTGGGGGCTCTAGATCGTCTAGAAAAACTAGGCTCCCTAGGAACCCTAGGAACCCTAGCCTCCCTAGGCTCCCTAGGACCCCTAGGAACCCTAGGTAAACTAGCCTCCCTAGAACCCCTAGGTCATCTAGAACCCCTAGGAACCCTAGGTAAAGAAGCCCCTCTATCCCCTCGTGCCTCCGCATCCGTTCCCACCAACTCCGAAACTCGGCGCTACCCCTATTTGCTGAATGCCTCAAATCGTCTCGCCAGAGCGTTCTATGAGCAGCAGGGAGTTACTGCAGGCAAGGCTTTCGAACTGACGAGCGGACAGCCGTCAGCGGGGCAGAGTGGGGCAGGGGCGCTGCTGATGCAATGTCGCTACTGCATCAAGTTCTCGCTGGGCTATTGCGTTAATCACGGCGGCCGAAAACCCATTTGGCGCGAACCGTTGAGCCTTCGACTTGGCGACGGGCACGAGTTCCGACTGGAGTTCGACTGCAAGCAGTGCCAGATGAAAATTCTCTCAAAGAGATAGGGAGTTTATTAGAGCAGCGTTGCTCCCCCATCAACAAACAACATAGACAAACGGGCGTCCTAAAGAGACGCTACAAACATAAACAAAAGAATTAAGAATGCAAAGGAAGTTTCTGATTTTCAGTTTGTTAACCCTCTTGCTTTGTGGTTGCTACAACAAGAAGTATTCAGAGGGTCGCCACTATTCCTTCAACTACAACTTTGTGGTGAAGGCCGATTCTGTTGAGTTGCTCCGACAGCAGCCCGAGGAGTTGGCGAGCGAACTGATGACAGACTCGTTCGTGGTGGCTCGCGGCAGTCATCTGGTGGTTGCTGACTTCCGGACAATGCCCAACGACAGCATCGATTCCGTCTGGGTGCAGTTGGCGACGGAGGCCTCAGAATTCGGTTGGACTCGCGAGTCGGAACTCCTGCCGAAGGTCGTGCCTGATGACCCCATCTCGCAGTTCATCTCCACTTTCTCCGACCAGCACGTCCACTATGCGCTCATCGTGATTCTGCTGCTGGCGGTGGTCTTGCTCTTCCGCAAGGCGGTTCTCCCCACGTTCCGACCCGATGGGAAGGAGAACACGCCCTACATCGTTCACTTCAACGACATCGACTCATTCTACCCCACGCTGCTCACGCTCATTGTGGCCTCTGCCGCGACGTTCTATGCCTCGCTCCAGATGTTTGCGCCCCAACTCTGGCAGCAGTTCTACTATCATCCCACGCTGAATCCCTTCTCCGTTCCTGGGCTGTTGTCGGTGTTCCTCGTGTCGGTCTGGGCGATGCTCATCATTGCGGTTGCCGTTGTCGACGTCGTCCGCAAGCAGTTGCCGCTGGGCGAGGCGCTGGTCTATCTCGGCGGACTCACCGCCGTCTGTGCCGTCGACTACATCGTGTTCAGCCTGACGACCCTCTGGTATATTGGCTATCTGCTGCTGGCGGTATATATTGCCTTCGCGGTTCATCAGTACTACAAATATCACCGCTATCGCTACGTCTGTGGCAATTGCGGCAAGAAACTCCGCAACCTCGGCAAATGCCCTCATTGCGGTGCGATCAACGAAGAATAGTCAGTGCCGTCGGCAAGATATAAATCCAAATTCTTAATCGACGGATAGAAACTAAAATAAACGTATAGAAATAGATCATTGATAGACGTATAGATGTAAAATCATGAAGTTACGAAGTTTGCTGTTGATGGTGCTTATGAGCCTCTTGGCCGTTCATTCGGCTTCGGCTCAGTGGGACAGAATGACCAATCTGCCCACCATCTATATTGACACCTACAACGGGCAACCTATCACCAGCAAGACGGTCTACGTCTATGCGACCTTGCGCTACATCGACGAGCAAGACCAGATGACGGTCTACGATTCGCTCGAGATTCGCGGTCGAGGCAATTCCACTTGGAATATGCGGAAGAAACCCTACAAACTGAAGTTCAATCAGAAAGTGCGTTTCCTCGGTCCCGAGCGGGCAAATGCGAAGAAGTGGACCCTGCTGGCCAATGCGGGCGACAAGTCGCTGATTCGCAATGCAGTCACTTCGGCAATGGGTGAGTTCACCTCGCTGAAGTTCAATCCTGGCTATAAGTTTGTGGACCTTGTGCTCAACGGTCAGTACTTGGGAAATTATCAGATTAGTGACCAGATTGACGTCAGGAAGCGCCGAGTTAATGTCGTAGAGCAAGACCTCCCGCTCACCGACGACAGCGACATCACTGGCGGCTATCTGCTTGAGGTCGATGGGTTCCAGGACGGCAACTGCTTTACCACCAGCAACTACAGCGTACCCATTCGCATTCACTATCCCGACGAAGACGAAATCGTCACTTCGCAGAGTCGCTACGTCCGCAGTTATATGGCTGCCTTCGAGAACGCGTTGCGCCTCAGGGCCTTCGACGATATGAAGACGGGCTACAGGTCGTATGTTGATGCGCCTTCGCTCATCGACTGGTTCCTCTGCACCGAGATTAGCGCCAATATCGACGGCTACTACAGCACCTATTTCTATAAGGATCAGGGCGACTCGCTCCTCTATTGGGGTCCGCTCTGGGACTACGACATCGCCTACAACAACGATCAGCGTATCACGGGCACAGTGGAGAAACTCATGACCGACTATGGCTACGGCCAGACGAAGTTGTGGATTAATCGCATGTGGCAAGACCCGTGGTTCACGAGGACCGTCAACGAGCGCTACAACGAACTCATTGACAATGGGTTGGTGGCCTATTTGCATGAGAAGATTGACAGCCTGAGCGATTTGCTGCAGGAGTCGCAGAGCCTGAACTATGAGCGCTGGGGCATCTCGACGAAGATGTACCACGAGATTGTGCTCTATTCCAGTTACGACCAGTATGTCACCGACCTGAAGGCTTTCATCTCGGCTCATTGCGCTTGGTTGAAGGGTGCTTTTGAGAAGCGTCAGCCTAAGAATCCCACGCCTGAATTCGAGACGTCGAACTATTTCTATCGTGTGCTGAACGCGAAGTCGAGCAAGGCCGCAGGCGTTTCGGACACTTGTATCACGCAGCAGACAAACACCGAGGAGAATACGAAGGAAGACTGGTGGATTAAGAAGATGGGCGACCATTTCATTTTCATCAATCGCGCCAATATGCTGGCACTCTCTGACCCGACCGAGGGCGATGTAGGTCCCACTGTAAATATCGGAACGCGCCTGACCACAGCCCCAGAGGATTCGCTCGACGAGCGGCAGTTGTGGGATATTCTTCCGCAAGGCAGCAGCGGCTACTACATCATTCGGAATGTGTATACGCAGCACATCATGAACGTGAGCAACGGCAACACGTCTGATGGTGCCTATATCATTAGTTTTACGAACGACAGCAGGAACACTTCGAGTACGAATCGCCTGTGGTATTTCGTGGCCACACGGGAGGAGATTTCCGAAGAGATTACGGGCATTCGCGATGTGGAGCCCGAGGATTATGCACTTGCCTATAATCCCACGACACAGGAACTCCACTTCGGTTCGGAACAGCCTGAGTTGCTGCAGCGTTTCGTGGCCCGAGTCTTCACGGCAGATGGTCGCGCCGTAGGTTCATTCCGTGCCGACGAGCACTTCTCCCTGCAGACGATGCCTGCTGGAATCTATATTGTCACTTGGCAATGCGGTGGGCAGAAGCGGTCGGTGAAGTTGAAGAGGTAAGAAGGCGACATAAGTCGCAGTTCAACGGGCTTCGCCCTAGTTCAAAGCCCTTCGGGCTAGTTCAAAGTTCAACGCGCTCCGCACTAGTTCAAAGTTCAAAGGTTGGCTCCGCCGACTTTTGTTACGACTCGGCCAATCATGCAAGCATGTTGGCGCTCGCTGCTCCAAAAGTTCAAGGGTTCGTAAGTTGGCTATGCCGATTTCGTTACTACAGCCTTTTCAGTGTTTTTCAATAATAACCGTAGCATTCACTTGTCTCAATGTTTTGGGGCTATGCAGCATCCTCTTGGTTTCAATGTTTTTGGGGCTATTGCAGCATCCACTTGGTTTCAATGTTTTTGGGGCTATTGCAGCATCCACTTGGTCCCCTCCTCCGGGGAGGAGGGGTAGAGCGAAGCGAGGGGTGGTAGCGAGGTAACTATATCAGATAGAATTGTTATGGGTTTTGTTTGTGGTTGATCGCTACCACCCCTCGTTACGCTTCGCTCCACTACACCCCTCCTCCCCGGAGGAGGGGACTGCGTGGGTGTTACATTAATAGTCATTTCTCATCTATTTCAACCAATTCTCCCCGTCTCAACAAAAGCGACGCTTTGAAGTAATTATTGAATTCGAAAAAGCAATTATCGGAGTAGAAATCGAAGCAGAAATCGCAATTATCGAAACCAAAAATGCATTTATCGGAGCAGAAATCGCAATAAGTGGAGCAAAAATCAATGAAAAAGGCAGAAAAGGGGCAAAAATTGCATCAAATATGGGGTGTTTTTGCGGTTTTTTGTTGGGGTATTTTTGCTAATTGATTGATAGTCAGCAAGTTGGTAGATATGTCCTTATTTGTAGGTGCGTAAAAATCAATTGTCCCATTGTCACAATTGTCACAGGTTTAAAAGAGGAGAGAGGAGAGTGGAGAGTGAAGAGTGGAGAGTGAAGAGTGGAGAGAGGAAAGTGGAGAGTGGAGAGTGGAGAGAGGAGAGTGGAGAGTAGAGAGAGGAGAGTGGAGAGTGGAGAGTGGAGAGTGGAGAGAGGTCCCCTCAACTTCTTCGCCTTTTTAAGCATCCTCTCGACTACTTAATTCTTCCCTTTATTCCCCTCTTATTTCGGGTCAAATCCCTACAAATTATGATGGATTGTTCGGCTGTTTTTCTGAAATACATATTTGTGGGGATGTCCTGCCAGTAAGGGTTTCTGCAAAATCCATATTAATGAGGATTGTCCGTTTTTGAGAAAATCTATAATTTTGCAACGGAATTCATATTTTTGAACTAGCCCGAAGGACTTTGAACTAGCCCGAAGGACTTTGAACTAGCCCAAAGGGCGTTGAACTTGGGCGAAGCCCGTTAAACCGCGCGAAACCGCATTGAACTTTTGAAAAAGAAATAACTGCTAATTGATTGATGACGGCTGTCCCCAGTCCGTGATGGAGTAAGGGCAGCCTTTTTTGTGCGCCTATGGTTCGATAATTGTTGGGTTGAATGGTTAAAATGTAAAGATATTTCATAATTCCTATTTTGCGAATTGGTTTCCTTCTTTTTGTCTTGCTATAAGCCCATAAACTGACAGATTGCTTCCTGCTGACTAAAGACGTCCTTTTGATGATAGAAAGGTGGTCTTTTGATGATAGAGAGATGGTCTTTCTATGCTATAAATGTGGTGTTTTGATGGTCAAAAGGATACCTCTGTATGATAGAAAGGATGCCTTTATATAAAAGTGGTGATGAAATGGGTTTGCGGAGTCGATTCTGAGGGTAGGAGAGAGGCTGCCAAATGGTGGGACAAGTGTTACTTGGTTGGTCTCAAATGTAAAAATATTTGATATAAAATGGATTCTGCGTAAATCTAAAAAATTCTGAATTATAGGGGAGTGATGATTGAATTACGAATATTTTTTTGTAAGTTTGCACGTTCATTTGAACGCCGTGTGCACCTATTTAAATATAACTTGCAACTTTTGGGTGAGTCAGTGCGTCTAATGAAGCGAATAAAATACAGAGAGAAAATGATAAAAAAACTATTGAAAGTCAGTCTGCTGGTATTGTTTGCCGCAGTCGTTGCTTCTTGTGGCAATAAGCACAAGGGTGAACTGAACCGCATGTTGCTTGATGCTGCCGACAAGGACGAGATTATCGATGCTGGTGAGTGGGAGAAGATTGCGGAGTTCCTCGACGGTCAGAAGGCCAATTTCAAGGACTTCTACAAGGACGGTGATCTGGACATCGACAAGGTGAAGGACTACATCGAGGATTTCTTCGAGAACCGCCGTCCACCGAAGAATGTGAAGGTTCTGGCTGGTCAGAAGGAACTGAACGTGAACTTCTATCTGGAGCGCTCGGGCTCGATGGTGCCCTACGACGCTGCAGGCGGAACGGGTGAGTTCAAGAAGGCCATCACGCAGATGCTCAACAACCTTCCAGGCAGCAATGAGTCGAACAAAATTTACGTGGTGAACTCAGAGATCAATGCCTATCCGAAGGGCTTCTCGCAGTTCATTAGCGACTCGAATATCTTCGAGGCTACAAAGGGCATTGGCGATGCTTCGTCGACCGATTTCTCAGCAATTTTCACTCAGTTGCTCGACAAGACGGGAGCGAATGAACTTTCGATTCTCGTCACCGATATGATCTACTCAACGAAGCAGATGGCGGGCGTGAATCCCCAGAAGGTGTTTGCTGAGGCACAGGGAATGATCAATGCCGTCTTCAAGTCGCAGGTGGAGGAGAAAGGTCTGCTCATCGTGAAGATGCAGGGTTCCTACAACGGCGCCTACTACCCGTATAACTCGCAGGGAGGTGTGCAGTATAACGGCCGTCGTCCTTATTATATTATTGTGGTGGGTTCGAACGACAACATCGCACGTCTGACGAGAGACGACAACTACCTGCCCTTCAGCCGTTTCAGTCAGTTGACGGGCTATGAGGACATGTGCCTTTTCGAGACCAACGACGTCTACAAACCCTATTACTCGCTGTTGCTTGAGAGCGACCAGATTCGTGGCCGATTCCGTCCTGTTCACGGTCAGGGCGACCAGATCAAGAACATTGAGAATGTGGAAGTGGACCGTAACTCAGGTGACCTTCGTCTGCTGTTGGCCGTCGATCTCGGTGGAATGCTTATCGACGAGCAATATCTGACCAATCCTGACAACTACGTTGTGGAAAGCGACGATGATATCGAAATCAAGGAGATTCGGCCTATTGATCAGAAGGATGTGACGCCTGCCGAGAAGAAGCATCTGGGTAAGGCCACTCATATCTTCGTGCTCGAGAGCGAGGGCATCAAGCACGCTCAGGATGTGGACATCAAGTTGATGAACCGTCTGCCGCAGTGGGTTGAGGCTTCGTCGAGCGACGACGACACGAATGTCTCTGCGTCTGGTTTCGCCAACACGACGTTTGGCCTGAAGTATTTGCTGCAGGGCATCTACGACAGTTACCGCAAGCACTCGAAGGGTGAGCCCTACTACTTTGAACTGGATATGGAGTTCGGCAAATAAACTTCCAAAGTAACAAAGTAACAAGGTTTGAGCGTTCCCCATAGGGGAAGCGGCGTAAGCCGAAGGGGCTTCAGACCAAAGTAACAAGGTAACAAAGTAACAAGGTAACATTCGTGGACGAGTTCCGCCGTTGGCGGCCGTTTCCAAAGTAACAAGGTAACAAGGTAACAAGGTAACATTCGTGGACGAGTTCCGCCGTTGGCGGCTTTAAGAAAACAGAAGAAAACAAGAAAAAACATAAGAAAACATGGCGTTAAAAGCGCCAGATGCGAGGGTTCTGCGGCGAAGACTGTGGGACCCTTTTTCAGATTACAAATTACAATTCTCAAATCACAAATAGGATTAGTCCTGTGGCAAGAGAACTTTTATTATTGAGGTTGCCGTTATGGGTGTAGTTCTTTTTGGGAGTATTTTATCTAACATTAGAGAATATAAAAACAGATAGCAATTCAAAAATAACAAGTTACAAATATGATTTGCTTTGTGGCGAAAACTGCAGGATTCTTTTTATAACAGATTAATTATTAAGGAAATTTTTTAATTAGAAATCTTAGAGATTTTTATACTATAATTCTCTTTCTGAGACTCCATGGGGTTTTACTTTAATAATCGTTATGTAATATATTGGTTTTCAATGAGTTATGAATTTGGATTTTTGGGCTTATGAACTCGGTTTTATCAGGTGTGACAATTGTGACAAATGACACCCCGTTTTTTTACACAGACAGAAAGCGGAAGTGTCGCTTGCTTGTCAAATTTTCAGACAAAGACGAGCAGAAACAATCGAAAAACGGTCAATCTGTGGTGTTTGGATTGAGGAAGAAGGGGCAGAAAGGCAAAAATTTTGTGCTTTTTCTGTTTTATTTTCCATTATAATATGTGAAATAGTCGAAAAAGAAGGGCAGTTTCTTTGAATATTTAGAAAATAATGACTACCTTTGCACATTCATAGAGAAAAGTAACTCAAAACGTAAAAAAGATAAATCAAAAACAGAGATGAAGAATTCAATTCTACTGATTGCAGGCGGTGTGATTTCGCTGCTTTTCCTGTTGTTGTCGACCAAGTTGTTCGAGGCTCTCTACTACGAGCGTGCATTCTCGGATGCGATGTACAACCAGAACCTCTACTTCATTGTGGCCGTCGTGACGCTTGTCGTGGCCTGGCTGCTGGCGTTCGTGTTCTACTACGTCATCAACTCCGTCCGCTTCTCGCGCTGGTTCCACTGGCTCATTGTGCTTGCTGCCGCGTGTGTGATAGCCGTTATCACGAACTTCGTGCTCTGCAACAACTCGCTCACAGCCGAGGGTTACGACTTCACCTCGCAGTTGGCCAGTTTCGTCACTGTCGACCTGTTTGTTGAAGCAGTGCTCTTCACCGTTGCTTCGTTCTCGATGCGCTGGTGGAGTTCGAACTGTCGTCACACTCCCATTCCCGAATAAATACAGTTGATGGCCGAGAGTCGGGTAGGGCAGGGTGCGAGAATGAAGGCGCCGATGTCTCCCGATGATCAGGGCCAACAACGAGTGCAGGGGAAGAATTCTTTCTTTCTGCTCCCAATATCAAAATATCAACAAAGAAAAAATGCGACTATTCCTTTTCCTTGTAGGCGGTACCGGTTCGCGTGTGATGCGTCCGCTCATTATGCAACTTGCCGCAGGTGTTCATCCTGTGGATGAGCAAGGGCAGCCTATGCCGCTTGAGATTGTTCCCATTGTCGTTGATCCCCATAAGGCCAACGAAGACTTGAAGCGCACCGACAACCTGATGCGCTGGTACAAGCAGATTCGCCGGGCTCTCTACGGTGAGCAGGTCGATGTGCGGCGCGGTTTCTTCTCGGTGAAGATTTCCAGTCTGGCCGACATCCTTCCCAACGGTTCGCAACTGAGCGACACGTTCCTGTTCAATATGGGCGCCATTGAGTCGAAGAAATTTCAGGATTTTATCAACTATAGTACCCTCGATACAGGCAATCAGGCGCTGTGCTCGATGATGTTCAGCGACTATCAACTCAACACGAAGATGGACATTGGCTTCGTGGGTTCGCCGAATATCGGTAGTGTTGCACTGAACCAGTTCAAGGACTCTGAGGAGTTCCGCCAGTTCTCGAACGTGTTCCAGAAGACCGACCGCGTGTTCGTCGTGTCGAGTATATTCGGTGGAACGGGCGCTGCGGGTTATCCGATCATTGTGAAGAACATTCGTAATGCCGCCAACAATTCGCAGATCAACAACCGCGGTGACCTGCGTGATGCTCGTATCGGAGCGCTCACCGTGCTGCCTTACTTCAATGTGCAGCAGGACGACAACAGCCCCATCTCGCGTGGCGACTTCATCTCGAAGACCAAGTCGGCGCTGTTCTACTATCACGACAACCTCACGGGTCTGCGCCAGAATGGAGTCGACCTTCCGTTGTCGAAGGTCAATGCCTGCTACTATCTGGGCGACCAGGTGCCATCGAATCCCTATTTCAACGATCCTGGCGGCAATGGTCAGCGCAATGATGCCCACGTGGTGGAATATGTGGGTGCACTGAGCATTCTCGACTTCCTCGGCATTCCCGACGACCAGTTGCAGACCGTTGGCGGCAATGCCCAGAACCCCATCTACAAGGAGTTTGGACTCGCCTACGACAAGATGACGCTCTCGCTGAAGGACTTCGGTGTGCAGACTCGCTCGCTGGTGAATCGTCAGATGGTGAAGTTCCATCTGGCCTATATGTACATCACCAATCAACTTCGTCAGGACATCGGTCGCGGCTATACGCAGGACAAGCCCGAACTGGGCAACAGTTTCCTCTCGACGTCGTTCTTCAATACGCTCACGAGCGACTTCTTCGTATCGTATCGCCAGTGGCTGCGCGAACTTCGTCAGAATCAGCGTAGTTTCGTTCCGTTCAATCTGAACACCGACAAACTGAGCGACGCGCTGACCGACATCGCCCCGAAGACAGGTTTCCTGAAGTCGACGATTGACTATAAGAGCGTGCTCTCGGCCCTGAACAAGGCTTCGCAGCAGGCCATGAAGACCCAGCGCTACGGCACCGACCGCACGGCGCTGAAACTCCTCGACCTGCTCGATGAGACCTTCGACAAACTGATCGACGAGAAATTCGTGAGTGTAGTGTAAATGAGAATCGTAAATAGATAATCCGACATAATGAGCAAGATACTCTCCTATAATAACAAGACCACCGGCGAGGGCTGGATTCCTTTGAACAACCAGTATAACGCCGATGAGATAGACATGATCGACGACCCCAATGGTGGTTTGTCGCAACAGCCCAGAACGGCCATTCCCTCGCCGTTTGCCCAGATGGACCTCGTGAAGAATGCCTTCAAGCGTCTGTCGATGCATGCAAACCTTCAGGGTGAGGCTATGGACGAGAAACTCGTGGCCAACGCACTCGATGTGGCTCAGTTGTTCTTCAACTACTCCGAACTGCGCAATGTGCTGCGCATCGTGGAATGGAACCGCGACACCCAACTCGAGATGCTGAAGGCTTCGTCGCAGCACAAACTCCTGGGCGAGACCATCGATATGTTCCTCGAGCAGGACAAGGAAGCGTTCAACTTCGACCGTATGGACCGTCTGTATTTCCTCGTCTATGGCAATCAGGTGGTGGGTTCGACGTCGCCCGTGACGCTGTTCATGGCCACGCCGAATGCCCGCGAAGGTCGTTTCCCGATTCCCGTGGAGCAGAATGTGAACCTGTTCGACCTCTGGCGTCCGCTCTACATGCGCGACCAGAAGTTCGTGAAATACATCTATGCACTCTTCACCGCCTATCCCGACCTGAAGAAGTGTTGCGGTGAGGTGAACAGTTATCTGATCACTACGCTGCCGCTGCTTCCGTCTGCACTCCAGAACGAGATTCTGAAGGAGGTGGGCAATCCTGCCGCCTACGACTACGAGAGCATTGAGCGTGCGAAGACCTTCCTCGATACGACGTTCACGAAGATGGACGAAGGCATTCAGGCCCTTGGCGTTCCGTTCTATCAGGCTCGCGCTGAGGATGTGCAGAAGGCCATTCAGGAGAGCGACTTCAAGATTGTCCCCTCGCGCGACGACTGTGGACCGCTGCTGCCGCTGGTGCTGCAGAATCATCTGAATGCTCCGCAGACAGATCCGTTCAAGTATATTACCTCACCCTGGACCGATGCTACTGTCATTCGTCCTGAGGACTATCAACTGCCGCCCGAGAAGCGCGTGCTGCCAGCAACCTCTCATGAGTACCCCTGGCTCACCGACGACGACTTCTTCCAGCCGACGCTCATCAAACTCGACTACACGCTGGACCGTGACTGCTTCTTCGATGGTAATCTGACGGTAGGTTCGCGCGAGACCGACGACTGCGACTTCGTGCTGCCGCTGAAACCGCTCTACTTCAAGTATTTCAATGCCAGCGACCTCTGGGGAACCATTGCCGGCAAGCCTAAGTTTGAACTCATCCACACGCAGAATGGAGCAACGGAGACCGTTCGCGTCATCCTTCGTGTACCTGTTCAGAAGCAGGGTAAGTATATCACACTTGAGCGCAACTATGTGGCCGCTCAGACCAATGATCTCCGCTATGATCAGGCCAACAATCGCGGCCATTTCATCACGGTGCCCTTCGCTTTGAGCATCTTCCCGTTTGTGCGTATTCCTCAGGGCAATCAGTACTCCGTACAACTCGTCGACCGCGCACTGGGTATGCTCCAGAACTATAGTCTCGCACTCTCGTTCTATCAGAACGGATTCCAGCAGCAACTCTCTGGCGACGATGTGGTCGTTCGTGAGCGCAGTCTGAAATCGGAGAAGCGTGTGGGCTCGCAATATTATAAGTTGACGGGCGACTTCGACTATATCGACGTAACGCTTACCGACGATCGTGGCAATCGTGCGGCCGAGGGAATGATCTGTCCGCGTTGGGCAAGCCACATTCCCGGTCACGACGCATTCACGTTCTCGGTTGACTTCGGTACAACCAACACCCATGTTGAGTGCATGAAGGGTGCGGAGATGCCCGAGCCGCTCCATCTGAACTCTGCTTCTACGCAGCGTCTGCTGGCAACACTCTACAATGGTGAGCAGATTCTCTACGATGTGATTCTGAAGCAGGAGTTCCTGCCGAAGACCATCGGCGAGGACTACGGATTCCCGCAGCGCACAGTTATAAGTGAGGCTGAGCGACTCGATGCAGAGCATGTTGACAACATTCTCGCACTGGCCGACGCCAACATTCCGTTCATCTATGAGAAGGAGAGCATCGGTTACGGCAATCGTATCGTGCCGAATCTGAAGTGGTCGACCGAGATGGCTAACTCGAAACGCGTGAAGGCCTATCTGACCGAACTCGCACAACTGATGCGCACGAAGGTGCTGCTGGAGAATGGCGACATCACGAAGACGCGCCTCGTCTGGTTCTATCCGCTGGCCATGAAGGTGGGCAACGTCAGGAAGATGGGCGAGATGTGGACCAAGATTGTTGAAGACGTGTTTGGTGTTCCGGCAACAGAACAGAATCTTATTCAGATGCCTGAGTCGGTTGCACCTTATTATTTCTATAAGTCGTCGAGCAAGTTCCGCGGTTCTGCCTCGAATGTAGCAAGCATCGATATCGGTGGTGGTTCGAGCGATGTTGTGGTGTTTGAATCGGGTGCTAAGCAGCCCGCAATCCTCACCTCCTTCCGCTTTGCAGCCAATGTGCTCTTTGGCGATGGATTCTCTGAGGTTCCTCATGGCGACTCCAACCCGATGGTACTGAAATACGTCGATTATTTCAAGCGACTCTTTGATGCCGACGATGAGCGCTATGGTGAACTGAACGGCATTCTCGACGATATCACCGCCAAGCGCAAGAGTGAGGACATCAACGCCTTCCTCTTCTCGGTGCAGAACAATAAGGTGGTGGGAGGCAACGATGTGTTCTCCTACAACCAGCGCCTGAACGAGGATCCGCAGCGCAAGATCATCTTCATCTACTTCTACGTAACGCTGATCTATTATGTTGCAACGATGATGCATCAGCGCAAGTTGGAAAAGCCGCGCTCGGTGATGTTCAGCGGAACGGGTTCGAAGGTGCTTGACATCGTTGGAAACTCGCGCGACATCGACCTGCTCACTCAGGCAGTGTTCGAACATGTATATGGCGAGAAGTACGATGAGGACGGCTTCTCAGTGATTATGGAGCGCAAGGAACCGAAGCAGATTACCTGTCGTGGTGCTTTGATGCAGGTTCGCGATGATGAGGGATTCGTCAGTGTTGACAACCTGAACAAGTTGCTCGACGACTTCGAGACTCCGCTGAAGTATAACTTCTCAATGATTGAGAAATCGCGTCTGACCTACGATGATATGCAGTCATTGGAGGTTCGTCAGCAGATTGTTGCTGCCGTTCGCAAATATAACGACTTCTTCAGTCAACTTTGCGACGATATTCACGTGGCCGACAGATTCCTCGTCGACATTAAGTCGCTGTCCCGATTCCGCGAACTGGTCAATAAGGACCTCGAACATCATCTGCTGAACGGTTGGAACTTTGTCAATAAGAATACGGAAAACAAGAACGGAAGTGATCCCATCGAGGACACTGTGTTCTTCTATCCGATTATCGGCAGTATTCGCGACAACCTCATTGAGAATCTCTAATAGATAATGGATTGTTGATTGGCGACTGATGTAAATATCGCTCGCCGATTACTTATTGCTCATTTCTCATTACTCATTAAAATATGGGACTATTTAACAATAAGAAAGAGGACGAAGTGCCTCAGCAGGATTTGCAGGAACTGTTTCAGCGTTTGGAACATCTGGAGCGCAAGTGCCGTCGGATGGAGGCTCGTATTGCTGAACTGGAGGAAGAGTTTGTCTCTCGCCGCAACCAGAAAGCATCTCAGATGATGGATGCTCCTGAAGCCCCAGTAGAGGCTGAAGGTGCAACGGAAGATAATGTGGTCGTTCAGACGATTGATGAGATTGGGCTGACGGTTCAGTCTTCTGCTGAAGTTGGCATTGGGTTAACGGCGCAAGAGCCTCAGTCGACAGCGCAAGAGACTCTGCTTTATCTCCCGACTCCTACGCAGGACGGATTTTTCTCGCAGGCTTCTGAATATGAGCAAGTCGGCAAGAGTGTCTATCAACTTACGACGATGGACGGTCAGAACGGCTCGTTCATTCTGTTAGATACCCCTGATGCTATTGCAACGGCGATGATCAGTGTTTCGACTTTCGTGAAGCCTGTTTGCAAGGTGAATGGTCCTACGTCGGTTCAGCCTCGTCATATCATTACAGAGGAAGAGGGAACTGCCACTCGCGAAGGCGCGGGCTGGAGAGTGGTTCGGAAGGCTGTAGTGAGATTTGAGTAAATTGGTTTTTAAAATAAAAGAAAAGATATAGGAAAATAGATGGAAGTAAAATGCCCGAAATGTAGATTTCGATACGACACTCCAGCGGCTGCAGGCATCAACGAACTCGCTTGCGTCTGCCCGCGTTGTGGTATTCCCTTTACTGTTGCCATTACGGAGGAAATGAGAAATCAGCCCCAGACGGAAACGCCTACGGAAGGAAAGGAAGGGGCTGTGGCCAGTGGTGTTGTGGATGCGACGGTAAGCGGTCAGCCTGCTCAACCCGTTTCCCCAGGGCAGGCAGTACCTGCTGCGACTGATGCGAATGGCAACAAGGAAGGCTGGATAGAGAATACGCTTTCGGGTGGATCTCGCTCAACTTCAGGTCAGTCACATTCCAGGGGTTGCTTGCGCAACTGTCTGGTGGTATTCCTGATTGCTTTCGTCGGCTCGGTCATTGCTGTTCGCAACTGCTTCGGAGAGCGGTCGTACAAGCAGACGATGCTGGAGAATGGTGTGAACGAATCGCTTAACGAATTGGGCGACGGGGCTGTCGTGAGCGATGCAAAAGTGTTCGTGAAAGATAATCCCGAGCCCACTCCTGAGTGGCTTGAGGGCGCTTGGCGTGTGGAAACCGAATATGGCGTCATCACAATCACCATTCACGGCAACCAGATTGCTGAAGAGTCGGGTGAAGAGATAAGTCGCGGTACCTTCTATTATAAGAAAGGTAAACTCTACTGCGATTTCGGCGATGGTGAACCCGAAATTCGCGATTTGAACATGAAGCGCAAATGCATTGATGCAGGCGATGGCATGCTCATGGAGAAGCAATAAAAAATAAGAAATAAGAATAAATCAAAATAAAGAAATTGTCAATGAAAGTAATTCTAACTGGCGACCGCCCAACTGGTCGCCTTCATCTGGGCCACTACATCGGCTCGCTGCGTCGTCGTGTTGAACTTCAAAATGCTGGCGGCTATGATAAAATGTTTGTATTCATGGCCGACGTGCAGGCTCTGACCGATAATGCAGATAATCCTGAGAAGATTCGTCAGAATATCATTGAGGTGGCATTGGACTATCTCTCTGCAGGACTGGACCCTGAGAAGTGCACAATCTTCATTCAGAGTCAGATAACCGAACTTGCTGAACTTACGACTTATCTGATGAACCTCATCACCGTTTCGCGCGTACAGCGCAATCCTACGGTGAAGACAGAGATTAAGATGCGCAATTTCGAGGCAAATATTCCGCTGGGATTCTTCTGCTATCCCGTGAGTCAGGCCGCAGACATCACGCTGTTCAAGTCTACGACAGTGCCTGTAGGTGAGGATCAGGAGCCAATGATTGAAGTGACGCGTGAACTTGTGCGTCGTTTCAATAACACCTATGCTCCGGTACTCGTCGAGCCCGATATTCTGTTGCCCGAGAATCTCACTGCTCGCCGTCTTCCTGGAACTGACGGAAAGGAGAAGATGTCGAAGAGTCTTGGCAATTGCATCTATCTGAGCGATTCAGCCGATGAAGTTTGGCAGAAGGTTCGCTCGATGTACACCGACCCAACTCACATCAATCTGAACGATCCTGGTCATGTGGAGGGAAATGCAGTATTTACTTATCTCGATGCTTTCTCGACGCCTGAGCATTTCGCAGCCTATTGGCCTGAATATCAGAACCTTGACGAACTGAAGGATCATTATCGTCGTGGTGGACTGGGTGATATGAAGTGCAAGAAATTCCTCAATCAGATTCTGAATGAGATGCTGGAGCCGATTCGTCAGCGCCGTCATGAGTTCGAGCAGGATATTCCTGAAATCTACAATATCTTGAAGAAGGGTACGGAGAAAGCCCGTGAGACTGCCGCTCAGACCATGAGTGAGGTTCGTGCCGCTATGCAGATTAACTATTTCGACGATGTAGAACTGATTCGCTCACAGGCAGAACGCTTCCGTGCGAAGTAGTTTCAGAATACAGATAATCAGGCGCAGCGATAATAATGATAGTCAATTCTTTGGCAATTCAGAAAAATATCGTAAATTTGTCGCAGATAATTACAACCTAATATGATAGATAAAATGAAAAAATTATTCATCGTCCAGATACTCTTGGGAATTACCTTAGTAGTGTCTGCTGCCAACACAGTGACAACGGTTGAACAGGTGACAGAACCTGTCACGCTCACTGAGGATGTGGACTATCACATCACGTCAACAGAACCGTTTACGACGACAGGAAGCATCGACATTGTCAATACTGACCATGCTGTGATTTTCCTCGATGAAGTGAAGCCTCAGAAGGCAATCTCTTATCTGGCTTATATCAAAATCAATGGTGTAGCCGCACGCAATAATCAGAACTGCCAGATTCGTATCTATAATCAGGGAGCGCTGATTCTGCCTTATGGTACAGCCGGTGCGCTGACAGTCTATTCGGAGCCAAACTTCGAGGGTGAGTCGGCCAATAACTTTAACTTCGGCAATTCTGGTGGCTATATGCAGACACTGACTGACGCTCAGTTGAAGAATCGCATCAAGAGTTTCAAGTTGAAGCGTGGCTACATGGTGACTTTTGCCATTGGCGATCTGGGTCGAGGCTATAGCCGTTGTTTTATCGCTGATACTGAGGATCTTGAGTTTGCAGAACTGCCTGCTATTCTGAATGGCCGCATTGCATCCTATCGCCTGTTCCGCTGGCAGAACACCAGTAAGAAGGGTATTGCCGATACACGTAGTGCAACGCTCTACAATACTTTCAATGCCACCTGGACTTATGGCTGGGGTATGGGAAATAATTTGTTGCCCAATGCCGAATGTGTTGTTCATCATATCTATGAGAACTGGCCTTCAGCATCTGAACTCGGTGGTGCAGAGTATTGCTGCCACCTGAAGACCAACAATGAGCCGCTGAACTCTGCCGACGATCACCCTAACACGATAGATGAGATTCTGGCTAACTGGCCCGACCTCATGCGTACAGGTATGCGTCTGCTTTCTCCGTCGTCATGGGACGGAAGTCCAAACTTCATGAAGCAGTTCCTCGATTCTATCGACAAGCGTGGTTGGCGCTGTGATGTTGCTGATATGCACTGCTACTGGGCTGAGGGTTCGTTCAATAATCTGAAGAGCCATTTCAACAACTATCGTCGTCCTATCTGGATTTCGGAGTTTGTCTGGGGTGCATCGTGGAATAATAATGGTGTGTTTGCCTATAAGAATAATGTATCTGAAGCACTTAAGCAGAATGGAATCGTGATGGGCCGAATCCTCGACCGTCTGAATTCGTGGGACTACATTGAGCGCTATTGCTATTGGAACAGTGAGGCTTCTTATTCGCGTCTGACCTATAATGGTTCGCTCTCTCCTCTGGGTGAATACTTTGCTGAAATGAATACTGGTGCAGGCTATGTTGCCAAGAATGAATATATTCCGAATGCACCTTCGGTAAGTTCTCCTACAGGACTGAGTGTCATGTATACAGCAAGCCAGTCATTGTGTTCGATTACTTGGACTGAGAACACGCCCGAATTGCTTGATTCTGTATTCGTCGAGGTGAAGAAGGATGATGGCGAATGGGAAACTCTGGCACAGATTGATATTTTGAAGAACAAGAGTCGCAACAACTGGAGTTATTCATACGAGACCACTGAGGCTGGTAACTTTGCCTATCGTGTACGCACAGTCGGTTATGATGGTAAGGACCGCTATTCCGACGAGGGCTATAACATTATGGCAGTAGCCGAGAGTCTTGCCGATACTGGAGTGAATGTAGGTACAATCTCTACACTCAGCACAAGCGATAGTTATTGCTTCTTCCCACAGCAGTTTACAGATGAACCCGTTGTGGTGTTTGGAAGTGTGAGTAACAATAACTCTCGTGCAGGTCTGGTTGACCGTGTTCGTTCAAGCAATCAGAAGAATGGTATCTATACCTCTATGATTACTAATGTGCTTGCCTTGCCACAGGAGTTCTCAAATACTGACTTCTATCGTGGACCACGCTATCCTGAATACACATCGTTCCTGATTTCATCACAAGGAACTGGTAATCTGGGTGAACTTCCTTATGAGGCTGCATTGTTGGATGAGACGGCGATGCCTGATACTCTCACTTATACTTTCACCCAGGCTTTCAAGGAGACTCCTGTCGTGATGGCAACACCAGTATACATCTCTTCTCTCTATCCGCTCATGTGGCGCGTGTTTGATGTAACTCCGACAGGTTGCCGTATTGCAGTGGAGCGTCAGGCTGCATTGGAAGAAGACACAAGTACAAAAACCATCAAGGCTAAGTTGTCTCTCTTTGCTATTGAGAAGGGTAGAACTACACTCGGTGATGGAACCATCGTAATCGTTAACGACTCAACTCATTCTTTCACTAGTTCCGCTACACTCAGTGATGTGGTTCAATATGGAGAAGAACTTACCAATCCGAAGGTTCTTGTTCAACTTCAGACTCGTAATAGAAACGTTGGCGCATTCCTCCGCACGAAGACTGTTGAGCCAGGTAACTCTTCAACAACTGTTCGTTTGCAGGTAGATGCAAGTGCTTCCTATGAGAACAGGACAGTATCGAGAACAAGTCCTATGGACGAACGTATCGGATGGATTGTATTTGGTCAGTCTGAATCGAGCGGTATCGAACTTACTGAGTATGGACAGCCTAAGGGAGCCAACACGCTTATTGCTTATCCTTCGTTGGTAAAGACGACGTTTGGTGTACGCGACGATCGTGCAACTACGGCAACAGTCTATAGCAGCAACGGTCAGGCACTGAAGTCGGTGAAACTGACGAATGGTCAGGCTACAATTGACGCAAGTTCTTTGCCTGCAGGTATCTATGTTGTTCGTACAAATGCTAATCATAGTACAAAGATAGTCAAGAAATGAAATTTCAGATAGAAGGGGAATCACATCGTTCAGGACGAATTGAGGTGGTGTGCGGGTCAATGTTCTCAGGAAAGACAGAGGAACTGATTCGCCGTATGAAGCGTGCGAAGTTTGCAAAGCAGAAGGTGGAAATCTTCAAGCCTGCTATTGATACTCGCTATTCAGATAATGACGTTGTCAGTCACGATCAGAATGCCATTCCCTCAACCCCTGTCGAGACTTCGTCGAGCATTCTTCTGCTCACCTCTGATATTGATGTGGTGGGAATAGATGAGGCTCAGTTTCTTGACATGGGACTTATCGAAGTCTGCAACGAGCTCGCTAATCGTGGTGTTCGTGTGATTGTTGCAGGTCTTGATATGGACTTCCGCGGCGTCCCCTTCGGCCCGATGCCGGGTCTTTGCGCCATTGCGGACGATGTGACTAAGGTGCATGCCATCTGTGTACGTTGCGGTAATCTGGCTTATGTCAGTCACCGTCTCGTACACAATGACAAGCAGGTGCTTCTGGGTGAGAAGATGGAGTATGAGCCTCTTTGCCGCGACTGCTATCAGAAATGTCTTGAACAAGAGTCTCAGGAAGCAGAATCTCAGAAAGAATGATGCGAGATAGACTGGAATATGATGCAGAAATAAAAGTCAGAATTTGAACAAATTGCAACAACAAGTTTAATCTCTGTTTGAGTATATGCAGGAAAAGATAACATTCGACAAATTCATCCGTTGGGCAGGTATTGCACTTCTTGTAGTACTTGTTCTTGTCGCCATCAACTATTTGAGTAGTGTGTTGCTGCCATTCTTCATTGCGTGGTTCATCGCCTATCTCACCAATCCTATGGTGACATTTGTCCAAAACCGTATGCATGTACCCACGAGAGCGCTCAGCATCATAGTTACTTTCATCTTTATTGCAGTTGTTGTTGGACTTGTCGTCTGGCTCATCATTCCTCCGATGTTTGAGCAGTTTAACAAACTTGGAACTCTTGTCACGAAGTATATTGAGACGTCTGTAAAGGTTGATAGTATTCCTGGGGCAATTCAGGAATGGATTCGTGACAACAAGCAATCCATCGATCAGTTCTTCCGCAGTAAGGACTTTACCGAACTTGTTCGGCAGGGAATGCCTCAAGTTTTCAATTTTGTTAGTCGTACAGCAAGTGTTGTTATTGGAATTGTGGCTTCGTTCATCACGTTGCTCTACTTGTTCTTCATTCTGTTGGATTATGACTATCTTACTGAGAACTGGATTAAGATTTTCCCAAAGAAGTCTCGTCCTTTCTGGCGTGAACTCATGAGTGATGTAGCACGTGAACTTAATAATTACATTCGTGGTCAGGGTCTTGTGGCGCTTACAATGGGTATTCTCTTCTGTATAGGATTCACCATTATCGATTTTCCGATGGCCATTGGTCTTGGCATTCTGATTGGAATTATGGACCTTGTGCCTTATCTCCATACGTTTGCCCTAATTCCTACGGCGTTGCTTGCACTGCTGAAGGCTGCTGATACAGGTCAGAACTTCTGGATTATTCTCATTTCTGCCGTTGCTGTATTTATCATCGTGCAGATTATCATCGACATGATAGTAACGCCGAAGATTATGGGTAAGGCAATGGGACTTAACCCTGCTATTCTCTTGCTTTCACTTTCTGTTTGGGGAGCATTGCTTGGTTTCATTGGTCTGATTATTGCACTACCTCTCACTACACTCCTTATCGCTTACTATCAGCGATATGTAACACGTGAAAACGAGGATAATGTTGCGTTGCCAGAAGAGAATCCACCGATTGTTGTAGATGAATCTACAAAGTTGGAAATCAATGTTTCGCTTTCTGAGAATGTGCAACCTGTGGAGGATGTCTAAAGGTTCTTTGTATTATTAGGAAAGTTCTCTTGCTTTTGTTATAGGAAAATGAATATTCGCGACCGTGAAATATTACGGCTGGCTGTACCTTCGATTGTCACGAATGTGACAGTACCACTGCTGGGACTTGTCGATTTGGCTATAGTTGGTCATATCGGCAACGAAACAATGATTGGTGCTATTGCAGTGGGTTCAATGATATTTAATGTCATGTATTGGCTCATGGGATTCTTACGTATGGGCACAAGTGGAATGACGGCTCAGGCTTATGGACACGCTCTCGCTGCAGATGAAGAATCTCTCACCACAGATAACTCTCCTCTATCCTCTATAAACTCTTCCCTTTCCAAATGCGATTCTCCCCTCTCTGCAATCCTGAGGAACAGTCTCCGTATGGCGCTGTTCATTGCTATAGGTTTTGTCCTGTTGCAGTTGCCGTTACGTTGGCTTGCTTTATGGCTAATGGGGCCATCAGCAGAAGTCGCATCGCTCGTGCGCGTGTACTTTAATATATGTATATGGGGAGCACCAGCCGTATTGAGCCTTTACGTGATGACAGGCTGGTTTATTGGTATGCAAGATACACGGACTCCGATGGTGGTATCTATATCGCAGAATATCATCAATATTGTCGCTTCACTCGTGCTTGTGTTTGGTTTTAAGATGCAGATAGAAGGTGTTGCATTGGGCACACTTATTGCTCAATGGAGTGGGGCATTAATGGCGATATTTGCAATTCGTAAAAAATATCGGCCATCTTTTTCTGCAGGAAAGGTGAGAGAAGACGAACAAACGACGTTTTCATTGTTCAAGACAAATCGTGACCTTTTCTTACGAACCCTTTGTCTGGTTTCAGTCAATCTATTCTTTACTTCTGCAGGCGCACGTCAAGGCGATTTGCTTTTATCGGTAAATACACTTCTGATGACGTTCTTCACGCTATTCTCTTACATCATGGATGGCTTCGCAAATGCAGGCGAAGCACTTTGTGGAAAGTATTATGGGGCAGAGGGTGAAAATGCTAAAGGAGATTCTTTCCAGTCTGTATGTAATAGGCTTTTCCGATGGGGCTGGCTGATGGTGTTGCTTTTCACAGCGGTTTATGCTCTTGGTGGGCGTAGTTTCCTCGGTTTACTCACTGATGAGGCAAAGGTTGTTGAAGCAGCAATGACTTATCTGCCCTGGGCTTTGCTCATTCCGCTTTCAGGTATGGCGGCATTTGTCTATGATGGTATATTTATTGGCATTATGGATACTCGCGGAATGTTGGTTTCCTGTGCTATTGCCACAACTGCATTCTTTGTAATCTATTTCTGTCTGTTCCCCGTTTGGGGCAATCACGCTTTATGGCTCGCTCTCATCATTTATCTGGCGTTGCGTGGATTGATGCAGTGTCTGTGGATGAGAAAGACCATCTGAGTTTTCTGTTTTTCACCACTAATGAAAACTCATTAGAAACGTTCAGTAAAATACCGTTGAAATCTTATTCAACTACTTTACACGAATTGTGCAAATGCAGCATCATATTCGGGCGATGCGCTGAGTCTGCCGTTAACGATGCACACTAACTCTATGTCTCCGTGAAAGCAAAGACGGTTGTCGGCTTTTCGGAAAATATCCTGATGGAACACGTATTTAATGCCTTCTTTCGTTAGAGCGAGTTTTGATACAAACACATCGTCGCAACGTAAAGGTGTCTTGAACTTCAGGTTCATTCGGGCCACAACTGCGTCAGTTCCTTGTTCATGAATCTTGGCGAAACTTACTCCCAGACTCCTAAGAAATAGGTGGCGAGTATGCTCGGCATAATGCAGATAGTTAGCATTGTTTACAATTCCCTCAATGTCGCATTCGTAGTCGCGAACCTCCATTTCAGTTTCAAAGATATAGTTCATATTGATACAATTTTTCAGTTTCTAAATTCTTTATAAGGAGATATGTTTTCTGATTTCCTCAGCCACATCTCTTGCCCATTCTACATCGCAGCCCACATAGAGATGAATTTCTGGCTTTTGTTTGTTGCGAGTCGTCAGCATCACTTGATAGTCGTAAGGCAGATAAGCCATTGCTGCATTATTGAAAGTAACTTCTGTAATGTCGCTTTTGCGCACTTCCTCCCCATTGATAATGAGTAACCCGCGTGCATTGTAAACTAACACAACCCCATTTGCGTCGTTTCCCTTTGCAGCATTCAGCAGCACGATGTCGTCAGGTTCTCCATAAATGGAAACCAGTTCGTCTACAGTTTTTCCAGAAGGGGAGCCTTCTTTATTGTCCAGATCTGATGCTTCTTTCTTGGGGAAAACCCAGTTCAGTGAAAATGCCAAACCCATTGACGCAATCAGTCCACCAAGTGTTTGGTCTGTCTTTGCATAATAGTAGATAGCAACTGCGAAAGCAATAGTCGCCAAAATGGCTACCCCTGTTTCCAGGTTATCTTTTTGTTCATCATGTTGTCTCCTTTCTTTTTGCAAATTTACATAAATCCTTTCAGACGACCAAATCCTCAGATGTGATTTGTGCCTATTCCCTGATGTTTGGCAACCAATAGGTAACTATACCAAGCAGCGGAAGGAAAGCAGTTAGTTGGAAAGCATATCTTATACTTTCCATTTCTGCAATCCAGCCGAACAGGGCAGAACCAATACCACCAAGACCAAACGACAAGCCAAAGAATGCACCTGAAATCATTCCGACATTGCCTGGCAATAGTTCGGTAGCATATACGAGAATAGCCGACATAGCCGATGAAATGATGATTCCGATGATAACAATGAGCACGATAGTCCATACGAGATTGCAATAGGGTAGGGCAAGTGCGAATGGCGCTGCACCAAGAATGCTGCCCCAGATGACGTATTTCCGCCCATATCTGTCGCCCACTGCTCCACCAATAATAAGTCCGATGGCGGAAGCGAAGAGAAATGCAAACAGACAGAGTTGTGAGGCACCAATGCTCATGTGGAACTTATCAATGAGGAAGAATGTCAGATAGTTTTGTATGTTGCTGATATAGAAGTCTTTAGAGAACATCAGAACGAGTAAGACGAGGATGGCCATCGTAATCTGATGACGACTGAGATGAGTCGTGTTCTCAAGGTCGAACTTCGATTTCATTCGCCCATACTGCTCAATCTGACGCTTGTACCAGCCTCCTACTTTCACCAATAATCCGATGGCAATCAGTGCTAGCAGCGAAATCCAACTAATAGCGTGCTGCCCATGAGGAACCACCAATAAGGCAACAATGATAGGACCAAACGAACGTCCAATGTTTCCGCCTACTTGAAATACCGACTGCGCCATTCCTTTTGCACCTCCAGAAGCCATTCGGGCTACCTTCGACGATTCAGGGTGTAAGACCGATGATCCCATTCCCACGAATGCTACAGCCACAAGCACAAGCACGAAACTATGAGCCATTGACAAAATGAGCAGACCTGCCAATGTGAAGCACATGCCGAACGCCAATGCATAAGGACGCGGATGACGGTCGGAGAAATAGCCGACAAGTGGTTGCAGAAGTGATGAAGTGAGTTGATTGGTGAGCGTAATCGCACCAATTTGTATGAAACTCAATTCCAGCGCTTCCTTCAGCAATGGATAGATAGCAGGAATCACCGCCTGAAACATATCATTGAGCAAATGTCCCAGACTCACCATGACCAAAACAGAGATCACGGCCCGTTGCCCTTCTTTGTGTTGGATTTTTTCCATATCGGCTGCAAAGGTACAATTTTTCTTTTGTTGAACCAAAAGAGATACAAAGAAAGAGAGAGGATATTTATATGCTCAAAGGAAAGTCACCTATTATAACGTGAGTTCGACGAAATTAATATATGAAATAATTGTCTGATTATTAGGAAATTAGCGATATTTTTAGTAACTTTGTAGTACCACCCGTAAAGTCAAACTAAAAGATATCGCTAATGTTTACCGAGGACAAAATTACTG
>JAILFH010000102.1 GCA_024697645.1 Prevotella sp. | reverse complement strand
TCGGTGCTCGTCTCTTTGCCTCATTTCTATGTTTCCACAATAAAAGTCCTGCTCGGTGTAGGTGCGCTCGGTGTCAATGTCGCCTTCCACATCGTCGTCGGGATTATACTGATAGGTGTCGATGTTGCTCTCTGCAATCTTTACTCGGAACGGAGTCAGGTAGCCATCTTCAATACCTTGCTTCAGCGAATAGGTATAGACGGGGTCGCCAAAATACTTGTAAGTATTGGCGTTCACCTTACGGCGAGGTGTTGCAGTCATACCCAGCTGCACGGCCGATGAGAACCAATCCATCAGCTCTCTCCATTCGCTCTCGTCGTTAGCACCGCCTCGGTGACACTCGTCGATGATCACGAAGTCGAAGAAGTCCTGCGGCCATTGTTTGTAGTAGGGTTCGCCCGTTGGGTCATCGCACATCACGGTTTGGAAAATCGTGAAATAGAGGTGTCGGGCCTTAGGCACTTGGTCACGATGCTTCTTGTCGTGCAGCAAGTCGGGAGTCACTCGCTCCATTGCGTCCTCGGGGAATTGCTCGAAGTCGTTCTTAGCCTGATTAGCAAGAATGTTTCGGTCGGCAATGAAGAGGATTCGGGGCTTCTGGTCGGCTCCTCGCCTGTTCCAATTGGTCTGATAGAGTTTCCAGCAAATCTGAAAAGCCGTATAGGTCTTACCCGTTCCCGTTGCCATTGTGAGCAATATGCGGTCTCCGCCGTTGGCTATTGCGTTCAGCACGTTTGTTATGGCGTTCTCCTGATAGTAGCGAGGAGTTCGCCCACCACCACGATTGTAGCCGCAGAGATTGAACTTGTCGCGCCAGGGGTTCACGTCGGGATAGGTCATTGCCCACAACTCCTGAGGCGAGGGGAACTTCTCTACGGGGCCTTCCGTCGAAGGAATGATGTAATCCCCCTTCGAGTTCTTCACGCCCATGTCGATAGCCCATATCTCGTCGCCATTGCAACTGTAGGTGAAGCGCACTTGCATCATCTCTGCATACTGCTTCGCCTGAGCCACACCCGTGCTGACTGGAACCTCGTCCTTCTTCGCCTCGATGATAGCCAGTTTCTTGCCCTTGTATTCGAGCACGTAGTCGGCTTTCTTCGGATGGCGATTGTGAGGCAGAGCCGACACGTGGCCTGGGGTAATGCTATACGCACTCTGCTCGGTGAGAATCTCGCTCTCCGGCACTTGCTCCCAGCCTACGGCATAGAGTTTCGGGTCTATCTTCTTGCGTCTGGTGGTTGATTCGTCCATAGATTCATTTTAATTATTACTGCAAACCGATTCTGCATTTCTCCCGAAATTCGTTCCGAGAGCGAAATGCAACTTATTGATTATCAGAGCATGTCTCTTCTTTTTCCAGTCTCAGAGACCAAAGGTCTTTGCCTTGATAACTGAAATATTTGGGGCCTTGATAGGCACCTGAATTATTCTGCTTTTCTATTGGCAAATAGGTGCCGCAGAATGCAGAAAGACTCCACAAGCGTCCTTCGTGTTCTATTTTGTTTTTCCCCGCTACTTTCACGGGCAAATTCAAAGCATCAAAAACCACAGTATCGCCTACGTTCAATCCAACCATAGAGAACTCAAAAGGTGGACGCTGGGAATTCTTTTCTGTTTTTGCTTTCTCTTTCTTTTCTTCAATAACTGGATAAACTTGCTGGGGCTTCCCGTTTTCATATTTCATCACTACAGCATCGTCAAGAGCCACTGCCAAATCAAGTAGAATGTCTAATGCTTGCGCAGGATGAACATTAAAGAATTCGCGGTTCTGACGTATTCGCAAATCAGTCAGACGGTCTATTTGCTTGTGAATGATTTTCTCAATCTCGCCATATTTCTCCGTCTGCATTGTAGCATAGACGTCGAAAGGTAAGGGAACTGCAGTGTTGTCGAGTTCTTTTGAACGAATGTCTACAGGGCGACTGCTCTTGCCAATTTTCACCCAGTCGTCACGAAAACTCTTGTTCGTGAGGATGTAAACGTAACCTTTTGTCTTATCCATAATCATTCAAATATTTCGCGGAGCATAGCCTGTTTGAGTGTGTCACACTCGCTGAGGGTTTGCTCGTAGTTGGTTTCTAATTGCTTCACTTTTGCGCTCAATTCATCAAGGATTGCAACGATAGAACACTGGGTAGCATAAGGAGGAATATATAACAAAAGATTTTCCCACTTTCCTTTATTGATAATTGGTAAAGTTGCTTGAGCGCTTGTGCCTTCTTTTATTACTTTGTCCTTAAAGGCTTTGCTTGACATCCCATAATAGACAAATTTGTAATTATCTTTCTTGGGCGTTAGAACATTGATTTGCTGATTACATGATACATCTTGCTCACAATAGCCAACTTTGCTTATTGTTGCACCTATGCATACCATAAGAATTGAATGCGCAGAGAAAAGCCTACCCCTTAACAATCCTTTTTGGCTAAGTTTCATTTCACTGTCATATTGCAAATTACCCTTACCATCATAATTGACTTCAGAAGGTCGAATAAATGGGATATAATCACCATAATTATCCTTATCATTTTTAGATGGGGTCGTACCTGTTTGAGTTTGCCCTATATCTTTTAATTTTTTTTCTTCCCACCCCTCTTTCGGTTCCATACTTTCCGTGAGTGCGGCTTGGAATAAGGCACGGGCTTCGTTAAGTTGCTTTTCTGCATTGGTTTTCAACTTGTCGATTTCGGCAAACGCTGCATCAAGACGAGAAACGATTGCTTGTTGCTCGGGCAAAGATGGAACAGGAATTATAAAATTCTCTAAGTCTTTAATTTTGAGATTATTTATATTTGCTCCCTCAGAAAGAGACTTTATATAATCTTTATAATAAGGTGAGTTTAGTGCGAAAAATAGATAATTGCCATTACACTCCTTAATTGGAGTGATTTGACCCATAAAACCGCCAAATGCGAAACCATAATTTTTATCTACATATGCAACTTTCCCTAAATGAGCCTTACTTCCATTTGACATACAAATGAATAAACTGCCCTTTTTCAACTTTTTATCATCAGGAATAAAAAAATCATCTGAAAGATATTTCAATTCTGAGAAATCTAACTTCCCAGAAGACAAATCTATATTATTAGAGCGCAAAACGACTTTATCAGAAAAATCAACCTCATCATTTTTAGAATAGGTTAATCCTCTAGAAAAAGTTGCTACTTCCCCTAACTTCTTATACTCCCAACCTTTCTTCATACCATTTTCATGATTTCGTCCAACAATCCTTTGGCTTCGTTATGAAGATTCATGAGATTTTCGGCAATCTCTTTGGAAGTGCGCTCATCGACTTCCTCCACCTTGTTCGGGTTCTTCACACTGAGGTCGTAGTCTTCACCGAGATTGGCAACGTCGAGAGTCCAAGAGTTCTCGCTGTCTGCACGGGTCTTGAAGAGACTGACGAACTCAGCCAGATCGTCGTCGTTCAGGGCGTTGGTCTTGCCAAGATTGCGCCCAGGATTCAACTGGTAATACCAAATTTTCTGCGTGGGCGTTCCCTTGTCGAAGAACAGCACGACGGTCTTCACGCCTGCCCCTTGGAACACGCCCGAAGGCAAGTCGAGAATCGTATGCAAGTTGCATTGCTCGAGCAGGAGTCGGCGCAACTGGGCTGCATCGCCATTACTCAGGAACGTATTCTTGATGACGATACCCGCTCTGCCGCCCGTCTTCAGCATCTTGATGAAGTGCTGCATAAACATATAGGCGGTTTCGGATGTGCGCAAGTCGAAGTTCTGCAACACCTCGCCGCGCTCTGCACCTCCGAAGGGAGGATTTGCCAATATCACGTTCTTGCGGTCGCTCTCCTGCACGTTCGCAAGGTTCTCTGCCAACGTGTTGCCACGAATGATGTTCGGTGCTTTCAGCCCGTGGAATATCATGTTCATCGTGGCGATGATGTAGGGCAGCGGCTTCTTCTCCTTGCCATAGAACGTAGCCTCCTGCAGTTTCTGAGCGTCTTGCGTGCTCTTCACCTTCTGCTCCATATACTTGAACGCTTCGCAGAGGAAGCCAGCAGAACCACAGGCAGGGTCGTAGACCGTTTCGCCAATCTTCGGGTCGACAACCTTCACGATGGTACGGATAAGCGTGCGCGGCGTGTAGTATTCACCACCGTTACGGCCAGCATTGCCCATCTTCGCAATCTTCGACTCATAGAGCACCGTCATCTCGTGCTTGTCCTCAGCACTCTGGAAGTGGAGTTGGTCGACGAGGTTGATGATTTCACGAAGATTGTAGCCACTCGTAATCTTGTTGCGCAGTTCACCGAAGATCTCGCCAATCTTGTATTCCAGCGTCAGCGCATTGCTTGCCGTCTGCTGAAATTGGCGCAAGGCAGGGAACAACTTCCCATCGACAAACTGAACAAGGTCGGGGCCGGTCATGCAGTTCACGTGGTCAGGCTCGCCATTCGGTAACTTCGGTGCTGCCCAGGCACTCCAGCGGTTGAAGCCAGTAAGGATGGGTTTGTATTGCTTGCCCGTCATCACTGCGCTCATCTCCTGTTCTTGCTCCAGATCGTCGAGGTATTTCAGGAAGAGCAACCAAGAGGTCTGCTCAATGTAATCAAGTTCGGTACTGCACCCTGCCTCATTGCGCAGGATGTTGTCTATT
>JAILFH010000098.1 GCA_024697645.1 Prevotella sp. | reverse complement strand
GACGCTGCCAGCCACACTGTGGTTCTTCAACAAGCAGCGCCCCAACCGGGACGAGATACTCTTTATCGATGCCCGCAACATCTTCACCCAGGTCGATCGCGCCCATCGCAAGTTCAGCGACGAGCAAATCAAGAACCTGGGTATCATCACCCGCCTCTATGAGGGCGACAGCGACAGTTTCTGGGCGCTGGTAGAGGAATACAAGGCCGAGGGCAAGCAGGATCAGGTGGACTGGTTGTTGGAGCGCTGGCCCGATGGCAAGTACCAGGATGTAATCGGCCTGTGCAAGGTGGCCAAGCTCGACGGCGAGGACGGCATCCGTGACCAGGACTATTCCCTTAATGCAGGTCGCTATGTGGGCGTGGTCATTGAGGACGATGGCATGACCGAACGGGAGTTTGCCGATACCATGCGGGGCTTGCAGAGTGATTTCACGCAACTCAACAGCGAGGCACTTGCTTTACAGGCTGAGATAGAGCAAAATTTGAAGGATCTGTTTGGAGAGGGGTAAGCGTATGGTGTGGATAAAGTACAGATTGAAGGATATAGCTGTTTCTATACAAACAGGGCCTTTTGGTTCTCAACTTCACCAGTCAGATTACTCCGAAGTGGGAACACCTGTAGTTATGCCTAAAGACATGATTGACGGGACGATTGAGGAATCAAATATTGCAAGAGTGTCTGAGGCGCATGTGAACCGTTTAAGTCGTCATAAAGTGATGTCTGGCGATATTCTTTATTCAAGAAGAGGAGATGTTGGGCGATGCGCAATAATTACGGAACGTGAGGCTGGATGGCTTTGTGGTACGGGGTGTCTCAAGGTCCAGCTTGACAGAAGTAAAGTTGTTCCAACATTTGTCTTTTACATTTTAAAGAGGAAAGATTCTGTTGGTTGGATTGAGAACCATGCAGTAGGAGCAACAATGCCAAATCTTAATACAGAGATTCTTAAAAAGTTACCTATTACCCTTCCTCCCCTCCTTGAGCAGCGTCGTATTGCCTCGATTCTCTCTGCCTATGACAACCTGATCGAGAACAACACTCGCAGAATTCGTCTGTTAGAGCAGATGGCCGAGAACATCTATAAGGAATGGTTCGTCCGCTTCCGCTTCCCCGGCCACGAAAACGCCGAATTTGAAAACGGCTTGCCCAAAGGATGGACAAAGGTTTCATCTTCAACAGTGATTGATATCATGAGTGGAGGCACACCCAAAACAGATAGAGATGAATTCTATAATGGCAAGATACCTTTCTTCACCCCCAAGGATGCTAACGATTCAATTTTTGTGTATAATACTCTAACGTACATTACTGAGGAGGGACTGGCGCATTGTAATAGCCAATATTATCCTGTAGATACGTTGATGGTTACCGCAAGGGGTACTGTCGGGAAATTGAGTTTGTTGGCAGTCCCCATGGCAATGAATCAGTCATGCTTTGCTTTAAAATTTAAAGATAATCAGAATCCCTATTATCTTTATTATGCGATGAAGAATGAGGTGGCGAGGTTAAAGAAAATGGCCAATGGTGGAGTTTTTGATACGATAATTATAAAAACATTTGATCACATCAGTCTTGTCATACCAACAGATGACATGTTCAGAGCCTTTAACAGAACAATTACACCAATCTTTGGTCAAATACAGCATTTAGAAAGACAAAACCATCTACTAGCCCGTCAGCGCGACCTACTTCTCCCGCGCTTGATGAGCGGCAAGTTGGAAGTGAGAGGATAATCAGACAAAGGTAAGCAATATGTTGTATAGCAGCCAAATAAATAAAAACACCAATGAAGATCCGAAAACTTTAGTTGTTTTTGGAGACTTGATGTTGTTGCCGGACAATGTGTTGTGGGACGTCTTGAAAAAAGCTGCATCCAATAAAGGGATTTTGCCTGAAGACGCCGGGTTGATGGCTGATAACGTCTTCTTCTGGCCTAAATGGAACCCTAACTCAAAATATGACACCCGAAATAGCAACTACGTTGAGCCCGATGTCTTCTTCCGGTTCAGTAACGTTGATGTTATCGTCGAGGCCAAATATTCTGACAATAGAGGGCAAGACAAAGAAGAATGGGAGCGTGAGTTCAAGGCATATCTCAATGAGTATGAGGACGACAAGAAAAATGTAGTGTTGCTCGCAGTTGGCGGGAATCCCACCTTTGAGCGTGAGCCAGTCATCAGAGTGGACAAACACAAGTGCCCAATCGTGAAGTATAGCTGGGTGAGCTTGCTGAGCGCTGTACTCGCCTTTGAAAAAAACGAGCTTTCTGTCATTCAGGATGATAAGCAGTCCTCTATGAAGAGATTAATTAGAAAGATTGAGTCTGATTTTCAGAATATTGGAATACATAAATACTACAAGAAGGTGGAACTGAAAGGATTAAGTAACCTGTATACATTAGGCCTGGTTTTTCAATCTGCAATATCCCGTGAAGAAGAGTTATATACTCTTTCTTATAGCAAGGAGTATATGAATAGCGTGCATTACGGATATCATTTTGTAGTTACGCCGAAGGACGGCAGAAGAAAACCTATAAGACTGTCTATTGCCATTTGGATTGACGAGCAAGAGGAAATAGGAATTGAGGCAAGATATGGGGATAGTTGGGCAGAAAAACTATGCAAGCAGATCGACGAAGGCAAAAGGTTCTCTTCAAAATATGCCGCAAAACCATATTCAGACAGCAATAGTTACTATTTTGATGTCACAGACAGGTTCAAGAAAGAATTCAGTGAGGCCGAGACCTTTGATGCACAAGTTGATTTGGTCTCAAAACTCATTGATGATGTGTGCCTGTATTATCTGAAATAACGAACGTAAAAGGATTCCGATCATGAAATCATTCATCAGTGAAGACGACATAGAACAGGCGATATGTAACCGATTATCGCAGCCGGAGTACGGTTGGACGCGCATCGAGTGCGATCCCAGTGTGGATGCCCAGGACGATGTGAGCCTGACAGGGCGTGCCAGCGCGTCGGAGTGCATCCTGCCCGAGGTGTTCTCAACGGCGCTGCGTCGCATTAATCCGCAGATTGACCCGGAGACGCTTGATGGCATCGTGCGTGAATACCGCAAGGACTACACCGGCACCGATATGGTGGACACCAACTATAAGTTCTATAACCAGCTGCGCAACGGAATCAAGGTCAAGACGCGCAACCAGCATCGTGAGGACTTCGATATCGTGAAGCTCATCGACTTTGACAATCCTGGCAACAACGACTACCACTGCGTGAACCAGATGTGGATCAAGGGTCACTTCCGCTACCGTCGCCCCGATGTGCTGCTGTTTGTGAACGGTCTGCCTGTCGTCTTCATCGAACTGAAAAACTCAACGGTGAAGGTCGAGGAATCCTACAACAAGAACCTGGTGTCCTATCGAAAGGACATCCCCAACGTGTTCGCCCTGAACCAGATCTGTGTGCTGTCCAATGGCCTGCAGACCAAGCTCGGCGCATGGAACGCCGGTTACGAGTTTTTCTTTGAGTGGCTGCGCGTGAATGACGAAAAGGAGAGGCTGGACCGCGAGCAGATTGCCGAGCATGGTACTTCTATTGAGTTCTTGATAGATGGTCTGTTCCGCAAGGAGCGACTGCTGGACTACCTTGAGAACTTCATTTTCTTTGACAACAAACGCACCAAGATCATCGCCAAGAACCACCAGTACCTGGGCGTAAACAACCTGATGGAAAGTGCTAAACGCCGTAAGGAACTGAATGGCAAACTGGGCGTGTTCTGGCATACACAGGGCTCAGGCAAGAGCTACTCGATGGGGATGTTCGTGAGGAAGATGAGGCGCAAACTGCACGGTAACTTCACGTTCCTGGTGATTACCGACCGTGAGGACCTGGATACACAGATACACAAGACCTTTGTCCGTACCGAGGTCATCGGCGACAAGGAGGAATGCCAGCCCAAGAACGCCGCCCAACTGCGCGATTTCCTGAGAGGCAACAAGCCGATGGTGTTCACGCTGATACACAAGTTCCA